>JAASTF010000116.1 GCA_021767525.1 Paracoccaceae bacterium | reverse complement strand
CGCCGTGGAATCCGCGATGAAGCTGGCGCGCAAGGTGACCGGCCGCAAGAACATCATCGCCTTCACCAACGGCTTTCATGGTATGACGATGGGCGCGCTCGCCGCGACCGGCAATGCCGGCAAGCGGGGTGGCTCCGGCATGAGCGCGCTGGACGGCGTGACCCATATGCCGTTTGAAGGTGCCTTTGGCGACGGTGTCGACAGTTTGGCGCTGATCGAACAGATGCTCGACAACCCGTCGAGCGGCATCGACGCACCGGCCGCATTCCTGATCGAGCCCGTTCAGGGCGAGGGTGGCCTGAACGCCGCCAGCCCCGAATTCATGCAAGGCATTGCCAAGATCGCCAAGAAGCATGGCGCGCTGTTCATCGTCGATGACATTCAGGCGGGCTGCGGCCGCACCGGCACGTTCTTCAGCTTCGAAGAAATGGGTATCGAACCCGACCTGGTGCCGCTGGCGAAATCCTTTGGCGGTATGGGCCTGCCCTTTGCCGCGCTGCTGATCAAGCCCGAGCATGACATCTGGAAGCCTGCCGAACATAACGGCACATTCCGCGGCAACACCCATGCCTTTATCACCGCGCGCGTCGCGTTGGAAAAGTTCTGGGCGGATGAGACGTTTCAGAAGGAACTGGCGGAAAAGTCGGTCATGCTGACGACCGCGCTGCAACAGATCGCCGAAATGGTGCCTGGCGCCACGCTGAAGGGTCGCGGCCTGATGCAGGGTGTCGATGTGGGCAGCGGCGATCTGGCCGGTGACATCTGCGCCCGCGCCTTTGACAAGGGCCTGATTATCGAAACCTCGGGCGCCCATGACGAAGTGGTCAAGGTGCTGGCCCCGCTGACAACCTCGCCCGCGCTGTTCCGCGAAGGTTTCGACATCCTGATGGATGCGACCCGCGAGGCGCTGACGAACATCAAGATGGCTGCGGAGTAATACAATGATTGTGCGCGATTTCGACGATATCACCAGGAACGACAAGGACCGCGTGGTTTCGGATGCCCAGTGGACATCCGTGCGGATGTTGCTGGCCGAAGACGGGATGAACTTTTCGTTCCATATCACCGTTCTCGAAGCGGGTTCGGAGCACACGTTCCATTACAAGAACCACTTTGAAAGCGTGTATTGCATGCAAGGCAAGGGCAGCATCACCGATCTGGCGACGGGTGAAACACACCAGATCAAGCCAGGCACGATGTATGCATTGAACGAGCATGACAAACATACCCTGCGCGCCGAGGAAGAGCTGTGGATGGCCTGCTGCTTTAACCCGCCCGTGACAGGCAACGAGGTGCACCGCGAAGATGGCTCTTACGCGGCACCCGAGGAACTGGTGGACTGACCATGACCCATACCGTTGAGAAAATCGGCGGCACATCCATGTCGCGCGTCAATGAACTGCGGGATACGCTGTTCATTGGCGACCGCAAGGGCGACGATCTGTATGGCCGCGTCTTCGTGGTGTCGGCCTTTGGCGGCATCACCAACCTGTTGCTGGAACACAAGAAAACCGGCAAACCCGGGGTTTACGCGCAGTTTGCCAACGCTGACACTGATCACGGCTGGCACGAGGCGCTGGACCGCGTGGCCGACGCGATGGTCGAGGCGCATAAAGAGGTGCTGGAAAATGCCGCCGACCGCGAGCGCGCCGATGAATTCGTGCGCGATCGGATCGAGGGCGCCCGTAACTGCCTGATCGACCTGCAGCGCCTGTGCTCGTATGGCCATTTCCGCCTGTCCGAACACATGCTGCAAATCCGCGAGCTTTTGTCGGGCTTGGGCGAGGCGCATTCCGCCTTCACCACGACGTTGCTGTTGCAGCGCGCTGGGGTGAACGCACGCCTGGTCGACCTGTCAGGCTGGCGCGACGAGGGCGACGTGACCCTGGAAGAGCGGATTGAAACCGCTATGAAAGCGGTCGATCCGATGAGCGAAATGCCAATCGTCACCGGCTATGCGCAATGTGCCGAGGGGCTGATGCGCGAGTTTGATCGCGGCTACTCCGAGGTGACGTTTTCCAAGCTGGCCGCGCTCACCGGCGCGCGCGAAGCAATCATTCACAAGGAATTCCACCTGTCTTCGGCAGACCCGAACCTTGTGGGCCAAAATGCTGTGCGCAAGCTGGGCTGGACCAATTACGACGTGGCCGACCAGCTGTCGAACATGGGCATGGAGGCAATCCACCCCAAGGCCGCGAAAACGCTGCGCCAGGCCGATGTGCCGTTGCGCGTGACCAACGCATTCGAGCCGCATGATCCCGGCACGCTGATCGACGATCAGCCGGCGGAGGAGGCTGCCGTGGAAATCGTGACCGGCCTTGATATCATCGCGCTGGAAGTGTTCGAACAGGACATGGTGGGCGTCAAAGGTTATGACGCGTTCATCCTGGACGTGCTGACGCGCCATGACGTGCGGATCGTGTCGAAGGCATCGAACGCCAACACGATCACGCATTATCTGGACACGTCGCTGAAAACGATGCGCCGCGTGGAAAAAGAGCTGAAGGCGAAATACCCCTCGGCCGAGGTGCAGCTGCGCACCCTGTCGCTGGCATCCGTCATCGGGCGCGATCTGCGCGGACTGTCTGTGCTGACCCGTGGCCTGCAAGCGATTGCCGATGCGGGATATGAATCCATCGGCGCTACACAAGGTCCGCGCAACGTGGATGTGCAGTTCATCCTTGACCGCGACGACCTGAAACCGGTGATCAAGGCGCTGCACGCGGCTTTTATCGAAGATGAAGCGCGGGAACTACCGCGCGTTGCCTGACCAAAAACAGACACCTTGCTAACTGCGCCCCGGCCCATCGGCCGGGGCTTTTTCTTGTCAGCGCGCCTTGGCGTAGCGCTGTTCTTCTTCGAAATAGGCGTCGAAACCAATGCGGGTTTTCAACTCGTCAAAGCTCATCAGGGTTTCAGGCGCAGGCACGCCGGTCTTGAACGCCTCAAGCGCGTCGGCCATCGCCTTCATCGCGGCGGCCATCACCGTCAGCGGGTAGGCCGCGATCTTGAAGCCCAGCTTTTCCAGCTCGGCCGGGGGCAGGGCGGGGGTCATCCCGCCCTCGACGATATTGGCCATGCAGGGGCCGTCGATCTCGGCGCAGATGCGGGCCATCTCGGCCTCGTCGCGCGGGGCCTCGACGAACAGGATGTCGGCGCCAAGACTGCGGAATTCCTGCGCGCGGGCGATTGCTTCGTCCAGCCCGTGATCGTGTCGGGCATCGGTGCGCGCCAGGATCAGGATGTCATGCCCTTCGGCGCGGGCATCGGCGGCGGCGCGGATACGCTCATACGCCTCGTCGCGCGACACCACAGACTTGCCCGCCGTATGGCCGCAGCGTTTGGGCGCCACCTGATCCTCGATCATGATGCTGGCGAACCCGGCCTGGGCAAAGCCGCGCACCGTGCGCTTGACGTTCAGCGCGTTGCCATAGCCTGTATCGCCATCACCGATTACCGGGATCGACACGGCGTTGCAGATGTTGCGCCCCTGGTCCAGCACCTCGGCATAGGACATGAGGCCGGTATCGGGCATCCCAAGCCGCGCGGCGGCGGTGGCAAAGCCCGACATGAAGGTGAGGGGAAAGCCCGCCTGCTCGATCATCTTGGCCGAGAGCGGGTCGAAACAGCAGGGCATGGTCAGGATGCCGGGCTGCGCCAGAAGGGCGCGCAGGGCTTCGGGGCGGGATTGGGCCATTGGCGTCACCTTAGAGTTTGAAGGGGATGTAAAGCACGAGGTCGGGGATCAGGTACAGGATCACCACCATCAGCAGCATCAGGAACAGGAAGGGCAGCGTGCCGCGCGACACGTCGCCCAGGGTGGATTTCGTCACCGATTGTATGACGTAAAGGTTCAGCCCCACGGGCGGGGTGATCAGCGCGCATTCCACCATGATGACCATGTAGATGCCGAACCAGATCGGATCGAACCCCATGCCCATCGCCGCCGGCAGCAGAACCGGCGTCATGATCAGCACCATCGACAGCGCCTCGAACACCAGGCCCATCAGCAGCAGCACCACCGAGACAACCAGTACCAGCGCCAGTGGCGACGAGGCCACGTCGGACAGAAAGATCGAGATATCCTGCGGGATCCGGTAAAGCGTGATCGCCTTGCCGAAAATCTTGGCCCCGCCGATGATCAGCAGGATCGCCACGGTGGTGGCCATCGAATCCACCATCGCCTCCCACAGATGGGCCCAGGTCAGCGTGCGCAGGATGACCGCCGTGATGAACAGCGCCAAGGCAAAGCCGATGGCGGCGGCCTCGGTCGGGGTGAAGACGCCGGTATAGATGCCGCCCAGGATCACCAAGGCCAGCAAAATCGAGGGGCCGGCGCGCAGGCTGGCCGTCACACGTTCCGACCAGGTGGCCGCCGGGGCGGGGGTGTAATCCTGCAGGAACCGGGCCGAGACGATGGAATAGACGATGAACATCGCGATCAGGCCCAGGCCAGGGCCGATCCCCGCCAAGAACAGCGCGATCACAGATTCCTCGGTCACGAAGCCATATATAATCAGCGGGATAGACGGCGGAATCAGGATGCCCAGCGTCCCACCCGCCGCCAACAGGCCATAGACGAAGCGCTTGTTATAGCCGCGGTTGATCATCTCGGGCGCGGCCACGGTGCCGATGGTGGCCGCCGTGGCGACCGAGCTGCCGGAAATCGCGGCGAAGATGCCGCACGAAATGATCGTCGCCACCGCCATGCCGCCGGGCCAATGGCCGACCCAGGCCTGCACCGCGGCGAACAGGTCGCGCCCCACGCCGCCTTTCAGCAGGATGTTCGACATCAGCAGGAACAGCGGCACCGCCAGCAGGATGAAGCCGTCCATCGTCGACAGCATCGCCTGTGGGGCCATCAGCGGTGAAAAGCCCCCCAGATACAGCATCGCAAGGCCCAGCGTGCCAAGGGTAAAGGCCACCGGCACGCCGATCAGCAGAAGCGCGAACAGCGCCACGAGGATAATGATGACGGTCATTCGCTGATCCTTTCCTCGCCCGGGATATCGCCGCGGAAAGCGCGCAGCAGGCAGCTGATGCAAGACAGCGCCAGCATCGCGAAACCGGCCGGGATCGCCGCCTCGGGGATCCAGGCGGGCAGATCCAGCATGGTGCCTGTGGTCCGGCCCCGTTCGAAACTGTCGTAGAAAATCTCCCAGCCGTAAAACAGCACGACCAGCGAAAAACCCAGGATCACCAGCAGCGACAGGATTTCGGTCACCTGCCGCCCGCGCGGGCCCAACTGCGCGGTCACGGCGGTCACGCGGATATGGCGCCGGTGGCTAAGCGCCCAGCCCATGGCCACGGGGCAGGCCCAGATCAGGCACAGCTGGCTAAGTTCGGCGGCCCAGATCGTCGGTGCGTTAAAGAAATAGCGCGCCACCACCTCGTAGGTCAGCATCGCGCCCGTGGCCGTCAGCAGCACCGCCGCGATCCAGCCCATCGCGGTTTCCAGGGTCGAGATCAAGCGCATGGGATCATCCCGTCAAAAAAGCCGCCCCGCTTGTGGCGCGGGGCGGCTTGCCATCGGTTCAGCGATTAAAAGTTCGCCGCGGCGTCCAGCATGGCCTGGCCGGCTTCGCCGGTTTTTTCCAGGAACGCGTCATAGACAGGCTGCGACGCCTCGCGCCATGCGGCGATTTCCTCGGCCGTGGGCGTATAGATCGTCATGCCGTTTTCCTTGGCCGCGTCATAGGCGCGCTGTTCGATCTGGCCCATTTCATCGCGCACGGCGTTTTCGGCATTCATGGCCGCCGTGCTGATGATCTCCTGGTGCTCGGCGGGCAGGCCGTTCCACCAATCGGTGTTCACGACCACGATAAACTCGATATCCGCGTGGTTCGTGACGGTGATGGTGTCCATCACTTCCCACAGGCTGCGCGATTGCACGCCCGACACGCCGGTCATGCCGATATCGACGGTGCCGCGCTGGTAGGCCAGGTATTGCTCCGAGCCCGAGATGATCGTCGGCGCGCCGCCGGTGGCGGTCACGAAATCACCCAGAGTCTTGCCAAACACGCGAACCTTCTTGCCCTCCATATCGGCGGGGGTTTTGATCGGGCCACCATTCGACAGCATGATCGCGCCGCCATAGGCCTGCCACCACAGAACGGTGCTGCCGGTGTCCTTGATGGCCTCGTCGATGGGGCCGCGGATCGGGCTGTCGGGTGCCACGGCCTTGCGCACCTTTTCCTCGCTGTCCAGCAGGAAGGGCTGGTAGAACACGTCGACCATGGGGATATCCCCCACATAGCGCGTCAGCGAGGCAACGCCCGCCTCGATCGCGCCCGAACCGACGGCCTGCGGCACTTCCTTATCCTTGTACAGCTGCGCGCTGTCGTAGATTTCGACCGCGATATCGCCGTTCGATTTCGCCTCGACCTCGTCCTTGAACATCTGAAGGTTCTGGCCCAGGTGGCTTTTCATCGGCAATTGCAGCGAAATGCGCATGGTGGTGTCGGCGGCCTGAACGGCCAGCGACGACACGGCGAGCAGGGCGGCCGAGGCCAGCCCGGTGACAAGCTTGTTCATGATTTCCTCCCGTTTATGCCGCGGCAGAGTTGCGGAAAATTTTGGCAGAGGCAAGACATTCGTAAACGAACGAAATGCCGGGGGCGATTGACCGCGCCCGCGCACTGTTGTTTGGTTGCCGCAATCAAAGGGAGGATGACCAATGTTCGACGCATTGAAATGGGCCGCGGGTGCCGTGGCCGCGGGCGCCATGCTGGCCACACCGGCACTGGCGGAAACGCGCGTGACCTACAAATCGGCCAAGGCCGGCACGTCTTATTACCAGATGGGCGTGCAGATTTCCGAGGCGATGAAAGCCGGTTCGGATGGCGAGATCATCGTCACCGTCGAAGAGGGCCAGGGCTCGGTCCAGAACGTGATGGAGGTGCGCGCACGCGGCGGCGATTACGTGTTCACCACCCCGCCCAGCCTGGTGGGCCTGGCCCAGGGCGGCAAGGCGATGTTCGAAGGCAAGGGTGATCCGGCCTTCGACGAAATCCGCGCCCTGTTCCCGATCCCGTCGCTGACCATGCATTTCGTCATGTCCGAGGCGTCGGGCGTCACCAGCTTTGCCGATATGGAGGGCAAGACGATCCTTCTGGGCAAGGGCAGTTTCGGCGCGCGCGAGGGCGAGAAATACCTGGGCCTTTTCGGGCTTGAGGGCAAGGTGACGATCGCCGATGCCGAGCTGTCGAACGCGGTCAACGCGCTGAAGAATGGCCAGATCGACGGGTTCGTGACGGCCGGCAGCTGGCCCGCGCCCAACGTGGTCGAGGCCGCGGCGTCGACCGGCGTCACTGTCCTGTCGCTGAGCGACGATCAGGTGGCTGAAACAAAGCGCACGCGCCTGGTGATCCCGGCGGGCACTTATGCCGGGCAAGACAGCGACATCGTCACCACCTCGTTGCCCGTGGTGGCCTACACGACCACCAAGATGGACGATGAAACCGCCTATCAGCTGACCAAGACGTTCTGGGAAAACAAGGCCAAGATGGCCGAAAGCGCGCCCTGGTGGGGCGGCGTCGATGCCGACATGCTGACCACGATCACCGGCAAGATCCATCCCGGCGCGATCCGTTATTACCAAGAGGCCGGCATGGCCCTGAGCGACGAGCAGATGTGACGATGCGGCGTGGGCTGGGTTGATCCCGGCCCCTCACCGTCAGCGCAACAGCAAAGGGCGGGGTTTACCCCGCCCTTGGTGTGACAGGGGGCACAGATGACCGACATAACCCTGACCGAGCCGCAAACCGGCCTGACCCGCTGGGTCTTTCTGGCGCTGGCGGCGGTGCTGGTCGCCTTTCATATCGGGCTGATCTTTTCCGGCCTTGTCCCGAACCTGGTCAGCCGCCCGATGCACATGGCGCTGATCCTGCCGTGGATCTTTCTCTATGGCGCCACGGGCTGGCGCCTGGCCTCGGGCGCGGTTTTTTGCGCGCTGGGCGTGGCGGGCAGCGTCTGGATCGCCTGGAACGCCGACGCGCTGGGCGATCAATATGGGTTCCTGGAAAGCGATTTCCAGGTCTGGCTGTCGGTCATCCTGCTGGCCGTGGTGATCGAGGCCGCCCGCCGCGCCATTGGCTGGCCCCTGCCATTGGTCGCCGTGGCGGCGTTGCTTTACGCCTTTTTCGGCCAGCATATCCCGGGCGAGTTCGGCCATTCCGGCACGCCTTTGCGTTCGTTCCTGGGCACGATGGTCATTGCCGAGGGCGGCATCTGGGGCAGCCTGACGGCCGTTTCGGTGGGCGTGGTGTCGATCTTTGTCATTTTCGGCGCGGTTCTGAACGCGGGCGAGGCGGGGCAGGGGTTCATGAACGTCGCCGCCGCCGCGGCCGGGCGGCTCAAGGGCGGCGCGGCCAAGGTGTCGGTCTTGTCCTCGGCGCTGTTCGGGTCGATCTCGGGCTCGGCCAGCGCCAATGTCGCCTCGACCGGCGCGATCACGCTGCCCGCGATGACCAAGCTGGGCTATCCCAAACGCCTGGCCGCGGGGGTCGAGGCGGTGGCGAGCTCGGGCGGGCAGATCATGCCGCCGCTGATGGGTGCGGGCGCCTTCGTGATGGTCGAGCTGACCGGCACCCCCTATACCCAGATCATCGCCGCCGCGTTCCTGCCCGCGATCCTGTATTTCTGGGCAGTCTGGGTGGGCATCAACGCCTATGCCACCCGGTTCGATCTGCGCGGCATAGACGCCGCCGACCGGCCCGCGCCGCGCGATGTGGCGGTGACGGCGATGTTCTTCCTGATCCCTTTTACCGTGCTGCTGCTGGGCATGTTCGCGCTGGGGTATACCCCGCAATACGCCGCCTGCCTGGCGATCATCGCGGGCGCGGTGCTGCTGCTGACCGGGGGCGATCTGCGCTTTGACGCCGGGCGCACCGCCGCGCGCGTGGCCGAGGCGTTGCTGACCGCATCGAAACAGGTGGCGATGATCGCGGCCATCATCCTGTGCGCGTCGATCATCATCGGTGTGCTGGGCGTGACCGGCCTGGGCGTGAAAATCACCTCGGTCATCCTGCAAGGCTCGGGCGGGATGCTGTGGGCCTCGCTTTTGCTGACGGCGCTGGCCTGCCTTGTGCTGGGGATGGAGGTGCCGACCACCGCCGCCT
>JAASTF010000115.1 GCA_021767525.1 Paracoccaceae bacterium | reverse complement strand
TCGGACGCCTTGAACCATGCCAGCATGATCGAAGGGATGCGCCACGCGCGTTGCCAGAAAGTGATCTGGAAGCATAACGACCCCGAGGACCTGGATCGCAAGCTGGCCACCCTGCCCGCCAATGCGCCCAAGATCGTGGCGTTCGAATCCGTCTATTCGATGGATGGCGACATCTGCCCGATGGAAGAGATCGTCGAGGTGGCCGAGAAACACGGCGCGATGACTTACCTGGACGAGGTGCATGCCGTGGGCCTGTACGGGCCGCGTGGCGGTGGCATTTCCGAGGAGCGCGGGCTGGCGCATCGGATCGACCTGATCGAGGGCACGCTGGGCAAGGCCTATGGCTGTGTGGGGGGCTATATCACCGGCTCGGCCGCGCTGTGCGATTTCATCCGGTCCTTTGCCAGCGGGTTCATCTTTACCACCGCCCTGCCGCCCGCGGTGGCGGCGGCGGCGCAGGCGTCGATCCGGCATCTGAAGCAATCGGAGACTGAGCGGCAGCAGCAGCGCCGGCAGGTGGCGCAGCTGCGGGCCAAGCTGGATGCGCGGGGCATTCCGCATCTGGACAACCCCAGCCACATCATACCGGTGATGATCAAGGACCCGGTGAAATGCCGGCAGCTGGCCGATATCCTGATGCGCGATTACGGTATCTACGTGCAGCCGATCAACTATCCCACCGTGCCCAAGGGGACCGAGCGGTTGCGCTTTACCCCAGGGCCTTTGCACACGGATGCCGATATCGATCACCTGGTCGAGGCGCTGACCGTGTTGTGGAAGCAATGCGCCATCGCCCACGCGGTGGCCTGAGCGGTTGACAGCGGCGCACGCGCGCTAGGTTCAGATGCCAAAGGAAATGCAATCAGGGAGATACCTCATGAAGACCATCCTGAGCACCGTGACCTTCGTCGCGCTGTCGACCGCCGCCTATGCGGGTGGCCATGCCTCGGGCGATGCGGAAGCGGGCGAAAGCGAGTTCCGCGCCTGCAAATCGTGCCACATGATCCAGAACGCCGAGGGCGAGGATATCGTGCGCGGCGGCCGCACCGGCCCGAACCTGTGGGGCGTCGTCGGGCGCACGGCGGGCAGTTACGAGGACTTCCGCTATTCCAGTGCGATGGAAGACGCGGGTGAGGCCGGGCTGGTCTGGGACGAGGAAACGTTCGTGGCCTATGTGCAGGACCCGACCGGCTATCTGCGCGAGTATCTGGACGATTCCAGCGCACGCGGCAAGATGAGCTATAAGGTGCGCAACGAGGAAGACGCGATCAACATCTGGGCCTACCTGGCGAGCGTGTCGCCCGAGCCCGAGATGAAAGAAGGTGAAGCGACCGAAGAAACGAACTGAGGTCGGTTTTCCCAAGGAACAGAAAAGGGCGCGTCCGGTGGGCGCGCCTTTTTTCGTTTTGGCGGACGGTGAGGCTTGATCACAGAGCCGCGCCGTCGACGGGCCGCGGCGCGGCGATCCGCCGGTCTGAGCCTAGTGATTTATATCAGCAACTGGCGCACAACTTCGACACGGAAGCGTCAAGGTTTGACCAATCGCCGGGCCGTGGGGGCGGCCCGTCGATGGCGCGGCGGCCTTCGGCCTTGAATCCGCGCTGGGTGCTTTGGACAAATGCAGCCTTAACCCGCGCTAAGCGGCACGACAGTCGCCGTGGCAGGGCGCAGGATCTGGCGGGCGGTGGTGGCGATGCTGTCGGCGGTCAGGCCCGCATCGGCATACATGTCTGCCGGGCTGGCCTGGTTGATGATGCGGTCGGGCAGCGTGAGCGTGCGCACGGCCAACCCGCCGCGATCCAGCAACCCGTTGGCGGACAGGTCGTGCAGCACCATCGCGCCGAACCCACCCTGAACGCCCTGTTCGACCGTAATAAGCGCACGATGCTCGCGCGCCAGCCGGTGCAGCAATTCGCGATCGAGCGGCTTGGCAAAGCGCGCGTCTGCCAGCGTGACGCTGATGCCGTCGCCCTCCAGCGCTTTGGCAGCGCGCCGGCATTCGCCCAGGTGCCCGCCCAGCGACAGGATCGCAACATCGGTGCCCTCGGCCAGAACCCGGCCCTTGCCGATTTCCAGAACCTCACCGCGTTCGGGCAGGTCGACGCCTTCGCCCGCGCCGCGGGGATAACGGAAGGCAATCGGCCCTTCGTCGAACGCGGCGGCGGTTTCGACCATGTGCATCAACTCGGCCTCGTCACCCGCAGCCATGACCGTGAAACCGGGCAGGTTGCACAGATAGGCCAGGTCATAGGCGCCGGCATGGGTGGCGCCATCGGCCCCTACCAGCCCGGCGCGGTCGATTGCGAAACGCACCGGCAGCTTTTGCAGCGCCACATCGTGCACTACCTGGTCGTATCCGCGTTGCAGGAAGGTGGAATAGATCGCCGCAAAGGGGCGCAAGCCGCTGGCCGCCATGCCGGCGGCAAAGGTCACGGCGTGCTGTTCGGCAATGCCCACGTCATGCACGCGGGCGGGGAAACGCTCGGCCATTATATCAAGGCCGGTGCCGCCCGGCATAGCGGCCGTGATGCCCACGATGCGCGGATCGCGCGCCGCCGCATCCGTCAGCGCCTTGCCAAACACGGAGGTATAGCTGGGCGCGCCGCCCTTGGATTTCGATTGCGTGCCAGTTTCGGGGTCGAATTTCGATACGCCATGATACTTGCAGGCCGCGCTTTCGGCGGGGGCGTAGCCCTTGCCCTTGACCGTGCAGACATGGATCAGCGTGGGACGCGTGGCCCGTGCCCGTGCGGCGCGCAGGACCGGCAAAAGCTGGGTCAGATCGTGCCCGTCGATGGGGCCGATATAGTCGAACCCCAGCTCTTCGAAGAGCGTCCCCTGCCCGCCCAGGCCGCCGGTGACCAGCTGCCGCGCGCGCCGCGCGCCTTCGCGCATGGGCGGGGGCAAGGCGGCCTCGAACCCTTCGGCCAGGCTGCGCATCTTGGCCAGCGGTTCATTGGCATAAAGCCGCGACAGGTAAGACGACATCGCACCCACCGGGGGGGCGATGCTCATTTCATTGTCATTGAGGATCACGAACATGCGGCGGCCTTCGCTGCCGGCGTTGTTCAGCGCCTCGTACGCCATGCCAGCGGAAATCGCGCCGTCGCCGATCACGGCGATCGCATCGCCCGTGGGCATGCCCATGTCGCGGCCCAGGGTAAAGCCCAGCGCGGCGCTGATCGAGGTGCTGGAATGGGCGGCGCCGAAGGGGTCGTGTTCGCTTTCGTCGCGCTTGGTGAAGCCCGACAGACCGTCCTTTTGGCGCAGGGTGCGGATGCGGTCGCGCCGGCCGGTCAGGATCTTGTGCGGATAGCATTGGTGGCCCACATCCCACACCAGCTTGTCCATCGGCGTGTTGAACACCGCGTGGATCGCCACGCTGAGCTCCACGACACCGAGGGACGAGCCCAGGTGCCCGCCGGTTTCCGATACCGCCGAGATCAGTTCGGCCCGCAATTCATCCGACAATCGTCGCAGCTGCGTATCGCTGAGGCTGCGCAGGTCGGCCGGACCGGCGACCTTGTCGAGAGTGGGTGTATCAGGACGGGTCATCGCGTGACTCCTTTATGTGAAAACCAAAACGCCGCATCCGAGGTGTCCCGGATGCGGCGCCAGGTTCCTGTCGCCAACAGGAAGGGACCCGGGGTTTCCCCCGAAGTCCGGCCCCCGGGACACAATCGGGGACCGAACGAGGCGAGGGCGGCGAAACCGCCCTATTGCGTGGCCGGCTGGTATTCCGGCGCGCCGGTGGTGGCCAGTTCGGGCCAGTCGGCGATCACGTTGGTGCCTTGCAGCGGCTGCTGATAGCCCTTGTGACAGGTCTTGCAGGCAGCCTTGGGCGCGTCGGCAAAGACCGGGCCCAGACGTTCAGGCGGATACTCATCCTTGAGCGGCACCAGGTAGTCGTTGTTCAGCTCTTGCACCATTGCGATGCCCAGGCTGGCGGTGGACCATTGCGGCGTCACCTGCGCGGGGTCATAGAAGGCCCGGCTGTTGTGGCAAAAGACGCAGTTCACCCCGAGCGAGTTGCTGAAATAGTTCATCAGCGAGAAGGTCCGCTCGGTATTCTGCCAGGTCGGCACGTCCGGGTCTGTCACGTCTTCGGAGACGCGGCTTTCCAGGTTGTGCACGCCGATCCGCTGATAATCGAGCAGGTAGGATTCCAGAGCATCCGAGGGCAGCGAGGTGAATTGCGATTGCACCGTCACGCGGTTCTGGTTGGCCGACCAGCCAGCGGTGGACGAGGTAACCGGGCCAAGGCGGAACCAGATTTCGCTGGGCACGTTCTGACCGCGGTGACAGGTATAGCAGGTCACGCCCACCTCTTTGTTCGCGTTCACGTGGCCATCCCAGTTTTCGTTGATGTTCTGGGTCATCTGGATCATCCGGCGCGACACGACCTTGGTGTAAAGGTCGTCGTTGCCGTATTCCGAGATGTCCACATCGCCGTGGCAATAGGCACAGCCCTCGTCGGGGGCGACCCATTCGGTCATGGCCAGCATCAGCCGGTTGAAGTTGTCATCGGTCAGATCACCCAGCACCTGGACGTTCTGATAGATGTCGCCGGCCAGGTCCTCGCCGCCTTCGGGAATGTAGGGCGGGTTTTCCATGACACCCTCGATCGCGGGATCGGGGGTGGCCAGGTCGGCCTTGAACTCGGGCACCGACATGCCGGTGCCGCGCGGGCCGGTTTGCAGGCTGTTGGTCGCGAAGGGTTGCCCCCAGGCCACCAGCAGAGCGGCCACCAGGACAGCGCCCCCCACCACACCCACCAGGATACCCGGTGTGTAGATGTTGGTGGGGTTGTCCCGGTTCCATTCGTTGAACCACTTGGGAAGCATCGCTCAGCCCTCCTGTCCGATGAAGGATTCGTAGGACTGGTAGTCCCCGTACCCGTAGGAGCCGTCATACATGGGGGCAAAGTTGTGCTCTTGCGCCCAGATGAACCAGTTGTCCACCACGGTGCCGGTCAGCAGGATGCCGATGCCCCCCGTGATGGGCGTGAGAACCGCGAACCACCAGGCCCAGCGATGGATACCTTCCATCGTGGCGTTGAAGCCCATCGTCCAGCGCCAGAAAAGGGCGGCGCGTTCGGTGGCTGTGCCCCGGTCGTAGATCTGCTCCAACTCGCGGTCGCCGCCGAAACGGGTGACGGCCAGGATGGTGGCGCCGTGCATTGCGAACAGCAGCACCGAGCCATAGAGGAACACGATCGAAAGGCAGTGGAACGGGTTATAGTAGAGGTTGCCGTAGCGAATGCTGAAGGCGGTCGTCCAATCGAGGTGCGGGAAGATGCCGTAGGGCACCGCCTCGGACCACGATCCCATCAGGATCGGACGGAAGAGGCCCAGAACCAGGAACAGCCAGATCGCCGAGCCGAAGGCCCAGAAAACGTGCTTGCCCATCTTCTGTTCGGCCGCCAGCTGCCAGGACCGCAGCCACCAGAGCATCACCGACACCAGCAGGAAGAAGCTGGAGATGATATACCAGCCGCCATCGTTCAGCGGCGGTATGCGCAGCCCGTATTCGGGGCTGGGCGGTTCAAGCGCCAGCCAGAACAGCTGCCGGATGAACTCGGGGATCGACCAGTCGACCTGGGCCAGCATGTTCATCCCGACGATGACGAACCATACAAGGCCCGACGCGATCGAGGCGATGCCGACCATGCCGACATTGATCGGCCCCAGCTGCGCGTTGCCGAACCAGCCCAGAAGGTTGGAAAAGAACGGCGTGCCAGCGCGGTCTTCCATCAAGGTGCCCTGGTCGTCGGTGCCCCATTCGGCAGCCCCGCGCACCTGCACCTGCGTGAATATGTTTTGATACTCAGCCATTGTTACATCCCCACCTGAGAGGGCCAGATCGGCAGCTCAAGCCACCAGTTCCACCATTCGGGCCAACCCTTGGTCCAGACCGGGCCGGAAATGATGATGCAGACCGCGCTGAAGAAGACGGCGTTGATGGCCAGCAGGAAACCGAGGCGGTGAATGCCCAGGGTGCCGACCGAATAGCCGATGAAATCGCGAAAGAACGTGTCTTCGTGATCGGGGGTCTTGGCGATTTCGCCCTTTTCGGGGTTCGCCGCCGACAGGATCAGACCGCCATGCAGCGCCAGCGCCAGGGTGGTGGTAAAGAACAGCGTCACCGCCAGCATATGCGCCGGGTTGTAGTGGAAGTGCAGATAGGCGTAGCCCGTGTTGCTGACCCAGTCGAGGTGGCTGAAGATCCCGTACGGGAAACCATGCCCCCAGGCGCCCATCAGAAGCGGGCGGAAGATGACCAGCGTGACATAGGCCAGGATCGCAAAGCTGAAGGCGAAGGGCACGTGATACCCGATGCCCAGCTTTCGGCAGATCTCGACCTCGCGCAGGGCCCAGCTGACGAAACTGGCGGTGGCGCAGATCGTGATGAACTGCCACAGCCCGCCTTCGTTCAGCGGTGCGATGCCCAGGCCATAAGACAGGTCGGGCGGCGCGATGTTGATAAGCCAGGGGTTGAACGTGCCCTGTTGGGCCGCCCCCCAGAAAATGAGGATTGTGCCAAGAATGGCAAAAAAGGCGGTCGTGACCCCGAAGAAGCCCACGTAGAAGGGCCCCACCCAGAAGTCGAACAGATCGCCGCCGATCAGCGTCCCTCCGCGGACGCGATACTTTTTCTCGAAGCTGAGCAGCGCCATCTTCCTAAGTCTCCGCGTTTGGCGGCGCGGCCTGTTCAGACCTTAGCCGTCGTTTTCTTGTGGTTATGGTTCGCTGCGGGCGGACGTGCCGCCCGCAGCGGTCTTTGCCAGGCTTGCGCCCGTGGTCACTCGGTTGCGGCGGCGCGCGAAGCGGCTGCGTTTTCGAACCAGTTGATACCGTTCGAAAGCACCACCAGGTGAATCATCACCGCCAGCAGAAAGAGGAAGACGCCCTGTGCGACAAACACACGACGCGGATCGAAGACCAGCCAAATCTTGTAGAACTTTGCCATTTCTTCGCTCCCCTCAGAACCACGGTGCCCAGATGTAGGTTGCCAGGTGGGCAACCACTGCGACCGCCACGAACAGCCAGAGGCCGCTCATATAGACGGAATGCAGCTCTTGGGCCTGCTCGTCGGTAAGACCTGTGAAGGACAGGTCGGTATTATCAGCCATGAACTTTCCTCCGGAACGTTATGCTGACGCCGCGAACCCCTCGCGGCAGGGTCCATCCGGGCCCGTTGCCGGGCCCTTCAGGCCTGTCCATCCCTAAGGAATGGTCAGTCTCGGGTTCGGTCTGGTCAGACCGAGAATACGATGGGCGTGATGCGGTCGGCCTCGGCCCAGGCGCGCGCCAGCGGCCCCCGGGTGATCAGCGTGCGTTCCCGCGCCACGGCCCGAACCCATGCAATCGTCGCGAACGGGATCGCCACGACGAAAAACAGGGCAAAGAACACCCGGAACTCGGCGCTGCGGCGCGAGATGTTCCGGCTGGCCCGGGTCGGCAGTTTCGAGGTCACATCGGTCATGTGTCGTCCTCCATTGGTTATTCGGTTTTGGCCCCGGCGCCGCGGGGCGCCAGTGCCTTGATTGTTTCGATGACCACCCGCTCGTCGCCTTGCTGCAATGCGCGCTCTTCGGCGGCGTCGCGCAGTTGTTTGGCGGCGGAAATGCGGGTCAGAACGGGGTGGCTGGCCACGATGCGGTCCAGCTCGGCCTGGGCATCCTGATCCCAGGGGAAATCGCGGCGCAGGTTGGTGGGCGTGGCGGGCGCCTCGTCCATCTGGCTGCCCAGCGGCAGGATGTGGAACAGCGCGTCGAACAGGCCATTGCACACCTCTTGCAAAAGGTAAGTCGCGCCGGCGTAGCCCATGAAAGGCGTGCCGGTGTGCCGCCGGATCGCCGCGCCGGGGAACGAGGCGGGGATGAACGCGGGCTGCGGCCCGTGCCCGGGGTTCATTTCGGCCAGGTACATTTTTTCGTTGATCGAGCCCATCACGATCAGCGGGCGCTTTTGATGCATCAGAGCGCGCACTTCTTCGTTGTTGGTTTTCGTGCCGGCGCTGCGGGCCACGGCGAAGGCGCAGGGCAGGCCCAGGTCGCTTTCCATGTAATGGCGGATGCCGCGGGCATAGGTTTCGTTGGCCACGATGGCAAAGCTGGCGGTGGCAAAGAAATCCTGCGTCACGCTGCGCCACAGATCCCAGACCGGTTTGATGGTGGAATGCTTTTCGCGTTCGATGAACGGCTCGGGGTCCAGCCCCAGCATCTCGCCCAGCTTGCGCAGAAAGCGCGTGGTGCTGTCGATGCCGATGGGCGCCTGAAGATACGGTTTTCCCAGAACCTCCGCCAGGCCGCGGCCGAATTCGCGATACATGCAGATGTTCACATCGGCATTTACCAGGTTGCGCATTTCGGCCAGGTGGCTGCCCAGGGGCATGACCATGTTGACCGTTGCGCCGATGCCTTCGACCAGGCGGCGAATCTCGGCCAGGTCGGACGGCATGTTGAACGTGCCATACATCGGCCCAAGGATGTTGACGCGGGGGGCGGCACCCTCTTCGCGCTTTTTCTCGGGCGGCATGCGGCCCTTGGTCATGCCGAACTCGGTGAAGATCCAGGTCATCGCGCGGTCGGCGCTTTCCCACTGATCCTCGTCGATGGTGCGGGGCAGGAAACGTTGGATATTGGTGCCCTGCGGCGTGACGCCACCGCCGATCATTTCCGCGATCGAGCCGGTGACGACCACCGACGGCAGCGCCGGGTCCAGCGTGTCCCAGGCGCGTTTCATCGCGCCCTCGGTGCCGTCGCGGCCCAGTTCCTCTTCGGCCAGGCCCGTGACGACGATGGGCAATTCATGCGGCGGCAGCGCGTCGGTGTAATGCAGAACCGAGGTAACAGGCAGGTTTTCGCAGCCCACCGGCCCGTCGATCACGACCTGCAGGCCCTTGACGGCGGTGAAGGCGTAAACAGCACCCCAATAGCCGCCAGCGCGGTCATGGTCCTGGATCAGCATTTGACACCCCCGTTCGCCGCGACACGTGCCTTTTCGGCGCGTTCGAGCTTTTTGAGGTTCTGCGCGCGGAATTCGGGGCGCTGGTTGGGCGCGCCTTCCCAGATGCCGGCGGTGTCGCCCGTGCCGACCCCTTCGAAAAAGGCGGCCATGCC
>JAASTF010000114.1 GCA_021767525.1 Paracoccaceae bacterium | reverse complement strand
TCGCTGGCCGGGAACACCGCATCCTGCGCCAGTGCCGAGATCACTTTCAAATCCTCGGCATCCAGCGCGCCCAGGTTCAGCGGCGCCTCGCGCGCGTCTTCGAATCTGGCGTCCTCGGTCACTGGCCGCTCACCCTTTCGATATGCGCGCCGACATTGCCCAGCTTTTCCTCGACCCGCTCATAGCCGCGATCCAGGTGGTAGACGCGGTTCACGATGGTTTCGCCCTCGGCCGCCAGACCCGCCAGGATCAGCGACACCGAGGCGCGCAGATCGGTCGCCATCACCGGCGCGCCTTTCAGCCGGTCCACCCCGTGCACCGTGGCGGTGCCGCCCGACACCTCGATATCGGCACCCATGCGCATCAGTTCCGGCGCATGCATGAAGCGGTTTTCGAATATCTTCTCTTCCAGCACGCTGGTGCCCTCGGCGGTGCACAACAGCGCCATCATCTGCGCCTGCAAATCGGTCGGGAAACCGGGGAACGGTTCGGTCGTCACGTCCACCGCCTTGACCCGGCCATTCTTGCGCGCGACCTTGATACCGGCATTGGTCTGCTCGACCGAGATGCCCGCCGCGTCCAGCTTTTCGCAAAACGCGCCCACCAGGTCGATCTTGCCGCCCAGGCATTCCACCTCGCCGCCGCAGATCGCCGGCGCCAGCATGTAGGTGCCCAGCTCGATCCGGTCGGTGACAACCGGATGCGTCGCCCCGCCCAGGCGGTCGACACCCTGGATGGTGATCGTGTCGGTGCCCTCGCCCTCGATCTGCGCGCCCATGCGGCGCAGGCATTGCGCCAGGTCGACGATCTCGGGCTCACGCGCGGCATTCTTCAGAACCGTCGTGCCCTTGGCCAGCGTCGCCGCCATCAGCGCGTTTTCCGTGGCCCCGACCGAGACAAAGGGAAAGTCCACCACGCCACCCTTCAGACCGCCGGGCGCCTTGGCGTGCACATACCCGTCGCGCAGTTCCATCTCGGCGCCCATCGCCTCAAGCGCGCGCAGATGCAGATCGACGGGCCGCGCTCCGATGGCGCAACCGCCGGGCAGCGACACCTCGGCCACGCCCTCGCGCGCCAAAAGCGGCCCCAGCACCAGGATCGAGGCACGCATCTTGCGCACGATGTCATAATCGGCCCGCGTATTGGCCACCTTGTGGCTGCTCAGCGCCAGGACCTGGCCATCCTGCATCGCGGCCACCTCGGCCCCCAGCGATTGCAACAGCGCGGTCATGGTGCGGATATCCGACAGGCGCGGCGCGTTGGTCAGCGTCAGCGGCTCGTCGCTCAGCAGGGTGGCGGGCATCAGGGTCAGGCAGGCATTCTTGGCGCCCGCAATCGGGATCTGCCCCGACAGCGCCCCATTGCCGCGCACGATGATCGAATCCATTAGTCCTGCCCCTTTTCGCCTGTACCTTCGCGCGCATCCTGATTGGCCCGGGCGCGCGCCTGCGCCTTGCGCCGTGCCATATTGGCCTTAAGCGCCGCCTTCAACCGCGCATCGCGCTCGGCGTCCTTTTTTGCCTGTTTTTCGCTGGTGGTCTTGCGGTCCATGCCCCCTGTCTACAGCAGGGCGAAAAAACCGTCCAGATTGCGCTTGCACCCGCGCGGATTTGCGTCTAATCAGCCGCCCACGACAAGGCGCTGCTGTAGCTCAGAGGTAGAGCACTCCCTTGGTAAGGGAGAGGTCGAGAGTTCAATTCTCTCCAGCAGCACCATTTCCCAGACAGCCCGATAACACCTGCGTGACCCAACGCGATAATGAGCAACGGTCGCAGCGCCGGCGATTGATTAAAACCGCCCGATTTGGCATCTTTCCTGAAAACAAAAGCACCTTCCAAGGGTATCGGGCACATGAAACATGCGGTTCTTGCCGTTCTTCTTGCAGTATTGGCCATCCCGGCATTGCCCGGTGCGCCGGCGCAGGCCGGGCCGATCGATCGCGCCTGCATGGCCAGCCCGCGCAAGCAGAAATCGCCCAGCCTGTGCGCCTGCATCCAGCGCGTGGCCGATGTGGCCTTGACCCGCCGCGAGCAGCGCCAGGCGGCACGGTTTTTCCGCGATCCGCACCGGGCGCAGGAAATGCGCCAGTCGGACAACCCCGCGCATGAAAAATTCTGGCTGCGCTACAAGGCCTTCGGCGACCTGGCCGAGCAGAACTGCCGCTGAACCGCGGCTAGCCGCGGGCGATCAGCGCGCGGGCGCAGGCCTCGATCAGGTCAAGGCAGCCGTCGAAATCGCGGGTGTAATAGGGGTCGGGCACGTGATCGGCGCCGGTGTTCCCGAAATCCGTCAGCAGATGCACCGGCGTTTCATTGCCCGCCGGGCGCTGCGCCTCGATCCGGGCCAGGTTGTCGGCATCCATCGCCACGATCATGTCGAACGCATCGAAATCGGCCGGCCCGAATTGCCGCGCGCGCAGGTCAGCCATCTCGATCCCACGGGCCCGGGCGGCCTTTTGCATCGGGCCATAGGGCGGCTCGCCCACGTGCCAGTCGGACGTGCCGGCGCTGTCGATCTGCCAGTCGGGCGCCAGCGCCCGCGTCACCGCGTGGGCCGAGGGCGAGCGGCAGATATTGCCAAGGCAGACAAAGAGGATACGCTTGCTCATGCCACGGGTTCTGGCGGCAAACGGGCGAAAGGGCAAGACATGGACAAGATCGTGATCCTGACCGGTGCGGGCATTTCCGCCGAAAGCGGGCTGGGCACCTTTCGCGACGAAGACGGGCTTTGGACGCGCTACCCGATCGAGGACGTGGCCACGCCCGAGGGCTTTGCCCGCAACCCGGCGCTGGTGCAGGAGTTTTACAACCAGCGCCGCGTTCAGGCCGCCCGGGCGCAGCCCAACGCCGCCCACCGGGCGCTGGCGCAGCTTCAGGCGCAGCACGGCGGCGAGGTGGTGATCGTCACGCAAAATGTCGACGGTCTGCATGAAAAGGGCGGCGCCACGGGGGTGATCCACATGCATGGCGAGCTGGCCCGCGCGCTGTGCAACGCCTGCGGCCACCGCTGGGACGCGCCCGACACGATGGCGCCCGATGACCCCTGCCCGGCCTGCGCCGCGCCCGCCACCCGGCCCGACGTGGTGTGGTTCGGGGAAATGCCCTATCGCATGGACGAGATCTTTGCCCACCTGGCGCAGGCCGACCTGTTCGCCGCCATCGGCACCTCGGGCAATGTCTATCCTGCCGCCGGTTTCGTGCAAGAGGCGGCGCTGGCAGGCGCGCATACGGTCGAGCTGAACCTGGAGCCTTCGGTCACCGTGTCGGATTTCGCGGAAACGCGGTTCGGCCCGGCCTCGGAAATCGTGCCGGATTGGGTGGCGGCGGTGTTGGCGGGGCGGGTCTGAGCCGCGAACGAAAACGCCCCCGCGGCTCCCCGCGAGGGCGGTTCTTTCCGCAGGGCCACATGGGCCCGAACCCTTAGTCCGACATTTTCATCTGACCGTGGTTCATGTTGCCGTGGTTCATGTTGCCGTGCATCGGCTTGCGCTCAAGATCCACGGGCACTTCGATGGTGACATCGCCCGCCTTTTCGAATTGCAGCGTCAGGCTGAACGTGTCGCCCTGCGCCATTTCATCCTTCAGGCCCAGAAACATCACGTGATGGCCACCGCGCACCATTTCGATGGTGCCGCCGGCGGGGATCGGGAACCCCTCTTCGACATGCAGCATACGCATCACGCCGTTTTCATCCTCTTTATGCGTGTGCAGCTCGACCTTGTCGGCCACGTCCGACGCCGCGCCCACCAGGTGGTCGTCGGTGTCGGAGTTGTTGTGGATGATCATGAAGGCCGCGCCCGAGCTCGACATCATCGAGGAGGCGCGGGCGTAAGGGTCGTCCACCGTGATATCGGCGGCAAAGGCGGGCATGGCAAAGGCAACCGCGGCTGCGGCGGCGAGAAGCGTGGATTTGATCGACATTTTCGTGGTCCTTCCGTTTGGTTTGTCTTGATCCGTGTCTGTGTGGGTCAGGACAAAACCGGCGGGCCACGGGCCTGGGCGCTGGGGGCGGCCGCCGTGCGCGGCAAGGCCATCGTGCCGGGACGCAATGGCACGTGGCGCGCCATCGGGCGCAGCGGCTGGGTGGGGGTATCCCAATGCGCGGCCATCATCGACATCGCGCAATCGGGGCAGATATGGGGCGGGCCGACCGGCTGGCCGTTTTCGTCGGTCAACACGGTGATCGGGCCGGTGCCGGTGCACAGCACCATTTCGCCCGTGGGCCCCGGCATCATGCGCATCACGGCCATCGACTGACCCGTGAGGATCAGAACCAGCGCCAGAATCGCGCCCAGAAGGGGATGCCGCAATGCTTTCATCACGGGGTATTTAAGCGCGGGGGCGCGCAAACGGAAAGCGACAAAAGGAAACAGCCCCGCCGGGGTGCCGGCAGGGCTGCGCATCTTTCGTCACAAGGACGGATCAGGCCTGGGCGGCCTGTGCCTTGATGATCTCTTTCTTGACCTTCAGCGCATTGGCCGAAAGCGTGTCGTCCTTGGCTTTCAGCAGGTAGTTGTCCAGCCCGCCGCGGTGATCGACCGAGCGCAAGGCCGAAGCCGAAATGCGCAGCTTGATGCCACGGTTCAGCGCCTCGGAATGCAGCGTCGTGTCGTTCAGGTTCGGCAGGAAACGGCGCTTGGTCTTGTTGTTGGCGTGGCTGACATTGTTGCCAGTCATCGGGCCTTTCCCGGTCAGTTCGCAGCGGCGCGACATTGTTCTTACCTCGTTCTGGATCTGGGACGCGAAGGGCCCCTGCAACACATAAGGGCACTGCCGGGGGCAGCGCCCTGAAATTCGTCTGCGGTCATTAGGCGGAATCGCTTGGGGCGTCAAGGGGGTTTCCCGGCCTGTCGGCCGGATCGCCTGCGGCGGGCGGGGCAAGGGGGCGCTGCCCCCTCTTGGGCCTGCGGCCCAATTCACCCCCGGAGTTTTCCTGGCAAGATGAAGAGGGAGAAAGGCGCCTAGTCTTTGCCAAGGAACCCGCCCGATTGATGCGCCCAAAGCGTGGCGTAAAGCCCGCCCTGTTCCAGCAGCTCGGCGTGGCGTCCGGCCTCGACGATGCGGCCCTGATCCAGCACCACGATACGGTCCATTCGGGCGATGGTGGACAGACGGTGTGCGATGGCGATCACGGTCTTGCCCTCCATCATGCCGTAAAGCGTATCCTGCACCGCGGCCTCGACCTCGGAATCAAGGGCCGAGGTGGCCTCGTCCAGCAGAAGGATCGGCGCGTTTTTCAGGATCACGCGGGCCAGCGCGATGCGTTGCCGTTGCCCGCCCGACAGCTTGACCCCCCGCTCGCCCACATGGGCGTCAAAGCCGCGCCGGCCCTGCGGGTCCTCGAGGTCATGGATGAAGTCGAGCGCCTGCGCCTGGCGCGCGGCCTTTTCCAGTTGCGCCTCGGTCGCGTCGGGGCGGCCATAAAGCAGGTTGTCACGGACCGAGCGGTGCAAGAGCGCGCTGTCCTGGCTGACCATGCCGATCTGGCGGCGCAGGCTGTCCTGCGTGACATGGGCGATGTCCTGCCCGTCGATCGCGATGCGCCCGCCTTCGGCCGCGTAAAAGCGCAGCAAGAGCTTCATCATGGTCGACTTGCCCGCGCCCGAACGGCCCACCAACCCGACCTTTTCGCCCGGCGCCACGGTCAGGTTCACCCCCTCCAGCCCGCCGCTGTCGCGGCCATAGGCGTGGCGTAGGGTGTCGAACACGATCTCGCCCTTTGTCACCTGCAAGGGCTTGGCATCTGGCGCATCCAGCAGGGTGATCGGCTGGGCGATCGTCTCCATCCCCTCGGCCACGACGCCCAGCTGCCGAAAGAGCGTGGTCAGAGCCCACATGATCCAGCCCGTCATCGCATTGAGCCGCAGGGTCAGCGCCGTGGCCGCCGCCACAGCCCCCACGCTGGCCTGGCCCTGCATCCACAGCCACACCGCCCAGCCCACAACGCCCACGATCAACAGCCCGTTCAGCGCCACAAGCCCGAAATCCATCTTGGTATAAAGCCGCATTTCCGCTTGGAAGGTGGTGCGCGCGTCCTCGATCGCTTCGCGGGCAAAGTCGAGCTCGCGGTCGTGATGGGCGAACATCTTGACCGAATGGATGTTGGTATAGCTGTCGACCACACGCCCCGTCACCGCGCTGCGCGCGTCCGAGGCCGCCTGGCTGGCCGGCGCCACCCGCCTGATCGCCCAGCGCATCAACAGCCCATAGGCCACCAGCCAGGCCAAGAGCGGCAGCATCAGCCGCGGATCGGCCTGGCCCAGCACGATCACCGCGCCCGCCGCGTAGGCCAGCGCAAAGGTGACCGCGTCGAACACCTGGAACACCGCCTCGCCCGCCGCCGGGGGTGTCTGCATGATGCGATTGGCGATGCGGCCGGCGAAATCGTTTTCGAACCAGCCCACCGATTGGCGCAGCACATGCGCATGCGCCCGCCAGCGGATCAAGGTGCCGAAATTCGGCAGGATCGTGTTGTTCAGCAGCAAAACGTCGACTCCCTGGATCAGCGGCCTCAGGATCAGGATGAACACCGCCAGCGCGATCAGCGTGGTGCCGTGATCTTCCCACACGCGGGCCGGGTCACCCTGCAACACGTCGACGATCCAGCCCATGTAATAGATCAGCGCAATCTCGACCCCCGCCACCAGCACCGACAGCACGGCGGCCATCGCAAAGACCCGCTTGAAGGGCTGGGAATAGTCCCACATGAAGCGCCACAAGCTCTGCGGCGGGTGGTCCTTTTGCGCGTAAGGGCCGTAAGGATCGACAAGGTTTTCGAAGAAACGGAACATGGCCAGGGCTTTCGGTAAGTGTATCGCATCGGGAAAGGGCGGGCCTTTGCCCGCCGGCCGCCCGGTCTGCCGGGCCTTATCGGATCAGGTATTCCAGATCCCGCGATACATCCTGCACCCTCCTGGCTTGGTCATCGGGTCATAGCACGGTTTCGCGCCGCGGTCACCCATGCTTGAGCGTTTCCAGCATCTCTTGCGCGGCAACCGTCGGCGTCATCCGCCCTTGTGCCACCTGCTCGGCCAGCTCGTCCATCCGCGCCCGCGCCGCGCCTGTCTCAAGCTGGGCCATCAGGGCCTGCTTGACCTCTTGGTCGAACCAATACCGCGCCTGCGCCGCGCGGCGGGCATCGAAATGGCCGCTCTCGCGCCGCCAATCGACCAGCGCCTGCATCTCGTCCCAGGCGTTTTCCAGCCCGTTTTCCGCCAGCGCCGAGACACAGATCGCCTTGGGAAAGCCCTCCGGGTCCTGCGGGCGCTTGCGCAGCAGGCGCAGGGCGCCGGAATAATCCGATTGCGTGCGGATGGCCGTGGCCTTCAGATCGCCATCGGCCTTGTTCACAAGGATCAGGTCGGCCATCTCCATGATCCCGCGCTTGACGCCCTGCAACTCGTCGCCGCCCGCGGGCGCCAGCAGCAGCACGAAGATATCCGACATTTCCGCCACCACCGTCTCCGACTGGCCCACACCCACGGTTTCGATCAGCACCACGTCGAACCCCGCCGCCTCGCACAAGGCAACCGCCTCGCGGGTGCGCCGCGCCACGCCGCCAAGGTGCGACTGGCTGGGCGAGGGGCGGATAAAGGCGCCCGGCTCGCGGCTCAGCCGCTCCATCCGCGTCTTGTCACCCAGGATCGACCCGCCCGAGCGCGCGCTGGACGGATCGACCGCCAGAACCGCCACCCGTAGCCCCTGCGCCAAAAGCATCATGCCGAAGCTTTCGATAAAGGTCGACTTGCCCACCCCCGGCGTGCCCGACAGGCCGACGCGCACCGCCTGTTTGCCGCTTTTGGCGCGCAACCGCTCGATCAGCGTCACCGCCTTGTCGCGGTGATCCGCACGGCGGCTTTCCACCAGCGTGATGGCCCGCGCCAGCGCCCGCCGGTCGCCCGAAACGATCTTCTCCGCCAAAAGCTCGATATCCATCGCCGCCTCCCTCGCTTTCCGACGCCGTGATGCCCAGCACGCGGCCCAAAGTCCACCCCATGCTTCCTCTCTCCAGAAATATCCTCGGGGGGTGAATTGGGCCGCAGGCCCAAGAGGGGGGCAGACAGCCCCCCTTTCCCGGGCGCGCGAAGCGCGCAATAAAGCTCCCATGACCCGCCTGCCCATCCACGATGCCATCCCCGACCTGCTGGCCGCCCTGCGCGCGCAGGGCCGCGCCGTGCTGCAGGCGCCGCCGGGCGCGGGCAAGACCACCGTTGTGCCGCTGGAAATCCTGCGCGCCGATCTGGCACCGGGCCGCATCGTCATGCTCGAGCCGCGCCGCCTGGCCGCGCGCGCCGCGGCCGAACGCATGGCCGACAGCCTGGGCGAGCAGCCGGGCCAGACCGTGGGCTACCGCATACGGGGCGAGGCCAGGACCGGCGCCGCCACCCGGATCGAGGTGGTGACCGAGGGCATCCTGACCCGGATGCTGCAATCCGACCCCGACCTGCCGGGCGTCGGCGCGGTGATCTTCGACGAATTTCACGAACGCTCGCTCAACGCCGATCTGGGCCTCGCGCTGTGCCTCGAGGTGACGGGCGCGCTGCGCGACGACCTGCTGCTGCTGGCCATGTCCGCCACGCTGGATGCACAGCCGGTGGCCGACCTGATGCAGGCGCCCATTATCACCTCGCAGGGCCGCGCCTATCCCGTCGATATCCGCTGGCGCGACACGCCGGTGCCGAAAACCACCCGGTTGGAACAGGCCACCGCCGACCTGGTGGCGCAGGCGGTGGGCGAAACCTCCGGCGGCGTGCTGGTCTTTCTACCCGGCGAGGGCGAGATCCGGCGCACCGAGGCGCTGCTGCAAAACCGCCTGCCGCCCGACTGCACCCTGCGCCCGCTTTACGGCGCCATGCCCTTTGCCGCGCAGCGCGCCGCCATCGCGCCGGTGACGCAGGGCCGCAAGGTGGTGCTGGCCACGTCGATCGCCGAAACCTCGCTCACGATCGAGGATATTCGCGTCGTCGTCGATGCTGGCCGCGCCCGGCGCGCGCGGTTCGATCCCGGCAGCGGCATGACCCGGCTGGTGACCGAGCGCGTGACGCGGGCCGAGGCGACACAGCGCGCGGGCCGCGCGGGCCGCGTGGCCGAAGGCGCCTGTTACCGCCTCTGGACGAAAGGCGAAGAAGGCGCCCTGCCCCCCTATCCCCCGGCCGAGATCGAGGCCGCCGACTTGGCGGGCC
>JAASTF010000113.1 GCA_021767525.1 Paracoccaceae bacterium | reverse complement strand
TCTTCGGTCACCCCGAGGTCTACATCGTGATCCTGCCAGCCTTCGGCGTGATCTCCCACGTTGTGGCGACGTTCTCGAAAAAGCCGATCTTCGGCTACCTGCCGATGGTCTGGGCGATCATCGCCATCGGCTTCCTCGGCTTCGTCGTGTGGGCGCACCACATGTATACCGTGGGCATGTCGCTGACCCAGCAAAGCTATTTCATGCTGGCGACGATGGTCATCGCGGTGCCGACGGGCGTCAAGGTGTTCAGCTGGATCGCAACCATGTGGGGCGGCTCGATCGAGTTCAAGACGCCCATGCTCTGGGCCTTCGGCTTCCTGTTCCTGTTCACCGTCGGCGGCGTGACCGGCGTGGTGCTCAGCCAGGCGGGTGTCGACCGCGCCTACCACGACACCTACTATGTGGTCGCACACTTCCACTATGTGATGTCGCTGGGCGCCGTGTTCGCGATCTTCGCGGGGATCTACTTCTACTTCCCCAAGATGACCGGCCGCATGTACCCCGAATGGGCAGGCAAGCTGCACTTCTGGGCCATGTTCATCGGCGCCAACCTGACCTTCTTCCCCCAACACTTCCTGGGCCGTCAGGGCATGCCGCGCCGCTACATCGACTACCCCGAGGCCTTCGCGGTCTGGAACTACTGGTCGTCGATCGGGGCCTTCATCAGCTTCGCGTCTTTCGTGTTCTTCTTCGGCGTCATCCTCTACGCGCTGCTGCGCGGCGCCCGGGTGACCGAGGCGAACCCCTGGAACGAGTACGCGGACACCCTGGAATGGACCCTGCCCAGCCCGCCGCCCGAACACACGTTCGAGCAGCTCCCCAAGCAGGAAGACTGGGACAAGAGCCACGCCCACTAAGGGTCACGCTCTGATACCAAACGGATCGGGGCCCGGACGGTTGTCCGGGCCCTTTTCTTTCCCGCCGCATCACCAGACCCACCATGCCCTATCGCTGGACACATCCCACTCAAACCGAACGCCGGCTCGAACTCTGGCCGCATCGCTCGTTGCCACGGCGTGGCTTCGCTGCTTTCATCCTGGGCACCTTCACGCTGATCACGATCCCGCTTTACCCGCTTTTGGGCACCTTCGTTCTCTGGGGGCTGCTGCCGTTTCTGCTTCTCGCCGTGGCCGGGCTTTGGTGGGCGCTGGAACGCAGCTATCGCGACGGTGAAATCCTCGAGGTGCTGACGCTCGACCCCGAAACCATCCACCTCAGCCGCAGCGCCCGAAACGCCGCCCAGCAGGTATGGCAGGCCAACAGCTATTGGGCGAGGGCCGAAATGCACCAGACCGGCGGCCCCGTGCCCTACTACGTGACGCTCAAAGGCAATGGCCGCACGGTCGAAATCGGCGCCTTCCTGTCCGAAGACGAACGCCGCGCCCTATACGGCGAACTCGTCAGCGCCCTCAGCGAAACCCGCGTCGCCCACGGCAACTGACACCCTGGTGCATCGCACCAGCGTCGGAGCAGCCCCCTGCTTCATCTTGCCAGGTAAACTCCCGCCGGAGGCTCCCGCGCGTGCCGGATGCACAGGCCCCCTGGCCCCCACGCGGCCCAGGCCACATGCGCCCACCCGAGGCAAAGGCCGCAGGCCGGCGCCGAGATACCCTGCGCGGCGCAGCCGCTCTTTCAGATCACGCCCGGCACGAAAAACCCCGCCGCGGCACGGGCCGGGCGGGGCTTTCGATTATCCAATCGCATAGGCGTCAGGCGCTCAGCCGGTCCTTCACCATCGGCCCGACGGCGCCGAAATCCATCTGGCCGGTATATTTCGCCTTCAGTGCGCCCATCACCTTGCCCATATCGCGGATCGAGTCCGCGCCGATATCGGCGATGGCCGCGTCGATGGCCTTGCGCACTTCCTTGTCGCTCAGCTGGCGGGGCAGGAATTCCTCGATCACCGCGATCTCGGCGCGTTCGCGCTCGGCCAGGTCCAGCCGCCCCCCTTCTTCATAGGCGCGCGCGCTTTCCTGGCGCTGCTTGGCCATCTTGCCCAGGATCGCCAGCACCTCGGCATCGCCCACACCGCCCTCTTCGCCATCGCCCCGCGCAGCAATATCGCGGTCCTTGATGGCCGCGTTGATCAGGCGCAGCGTCGACAGTCGGTCGGCCTGCTTTTCCTTCATCGCCTGTTTCAGCGCGGTTGCGATCCGCTCTCTCATGTCCATCTCGTTGCCATCCCCTCGGCCTCGGTTGAAGGCACACAGATAGGCGCAAAGCGCAAGACTGACAACCACGCTTCGCCCTTGACCGTGCGGGACCGGGGGCATAGGTACGCAACAATTTGGCCGCCCGGAGGATTCCCCATGTCGCAGACACCCCGCCCCACCGCTTGCCTTGCCCTTGCAGACGGCACGCTGTTCTACGGGCGCGGCTTCGGCGCCACCGGACAGGCCGAGGCCGAGCTGTGTTTCAACACCGCAATGACCGGCTACCAGGAAATCATGACCGACCCCTCCTATGCCGGTCAGATCGTCACCTTCACCTTCCCTCATATCGGCAATGTTGGCGTTAACCCCGACGACGATGAAACCGGCGACCCGGTCGCCGCCGGCATGGTGGTGAAATGGGACCCGACCGAGCCCAGCAACTGGCGCGCGGCCGAGCCTCTGTCGGATTGGTTGGCCAAGCGCGGGCGCATCGCCATCGGCGGCGTCGACACGCGCCGCCTGACCCGCGCCATCCGCCAGCAAGGCGCGCCGCACGTGGCGCTGGAACATAACCCCGACGGCCAGTTCGATGTCGAGGCGCTGGTCGCCCGCGCCCGCGCCTTTTCGGGGCTTGAAGGGCTCGACCTGGCCCGCGACGTGACCTGCGCGCAAAGCTATCGCTGGAACGAAATGCGCTGGGCCTGGCCGCAGGGCTATGCCCCGCAGACCGACCCGAAATTCAAGGTCGTCGCCGTCGATTATGGCGCCAAGCGCAATATCCTGCGTTGCCTGGCCAGCGCCGGCTGCGACGTGACCGTTCTGCCCGCCACCGCCACCGCCGAGGATGTGCTGGCGCTGAATCCCGACGGCGTCTTTCTGTCGAACGGCCCGGGCGATCCGGCCGCCACCGGCGCCTATGCCGTGCCGATGATCCGCGAGGTGCTCGACCGCACCGACCTGCCGATGTTCGGCATCTGCCTGGGCCACCAGATGCTGGCCCTGGCCCTGGGCGCCAAGACGATCAAGATGAACCACGGCCATCACGGCGCCAACCACCCGGTCAAGGATCTGGACACCGGCAAGGTAGAAATCACCAGCATGAACCACGGCTTCGCCGTCGACAGCCAGACCCTGCCGCAGGGCGTGATGGAAACACATGTCTCGCTTTTCGACGGATCGAACTGTGGCCTGCGCATGTCTGACCGCCCGGTTTTCTCGGTGCAATACCACCCCGAGGCCAGCCCCGGCCCGCAAGACAGTTTCTATCTGTTCGAACGGTTCGCCGCCTCGATGGGCGCACGTCAGAACGCCTGACCGCCTGGCCCCTGCCGCGATTAACCGCCTGTTAACCCTGCTGTCCTACCCCTTGTCTCAAGGGAAGGAAGCCGCGGTTGACAGAACTCGACCCAAGACAATTCGCGCAGTCGGCGCCGATCGGTGCGCGCAGCTTTGCAGGGTATCTGCGGCAGCGCGGCCTCGTGCCGTCCGACACGCTTTTGGCGGCGCAAACCGCGCAACAGCACCAGGATGCCACCCTTGGGGAAATCCTGCGCCTGTCGCATGGTGTCGATGCCGACCTACTGCTGCGCGCGCAGGCCGACTACCTCGGCCTGGCGCTCTATGATCCGGCCTCGGCCCTGCCCGACTTGCAGGCGCTGCACGGGCTTGGGGCCACCCAGTGCCTGAAACACGCGATCCTGCCCGCGCGCAGCCCTGATGGACAATCCGTGCTTGTTTGTGCCCGGCCCGCGCGGCTTGACCTGCTACGCCATGATCTGCCCGCGCCCTGGGCCGATGCGCCGCTTCTTCTGGCGCATGAAGCCACCGTTCAACGCCTGGTCGCAGACCTGTCCCGCGACCGGCTGACGCCCGACGCGGCGGCACGGGTGCCGATTGTGGAAAGCTGCCGCAGCTGGGGCCACGCGCCACGGCGCCGGGTGACCATGACGCTTGTGGCCCTGGCCGCCTGCCTGCTGATGTGCCTGGCCTTTCCCGTGCATGTGCTGACCGGGTTGATCCTTTGGGCCTGCGCAACGCTTTTGGTGGCCGCCATTCACAAAAGCGCGGCGGCCCTCGCCTTTGTCACCCGGTCACGGCGCCCGCAACCGCTGCACCCGCCCAGCGACGCGCCGCTGCCGCGCATTTCCGTTCTGGTGCCGCTTTTCCGCGAACGCAACGTCGCCACCGTTCTGGTCGAACGGTTGTCGCGGCTGACCTATCCCAAGGCCCTGCTGGACGTGGTTCTGGTTCTCGAGGAAACCGATAGCCTGACGCGCGAGGTGCTGGAAAACGCCACGCTGCCGCCCTGGATGCGCGTGATCGTGGTGCCCGATGGCCAACCGCGGACCAAGCCGCGAGCCATGAACTATGCGCTGGATTTCTGCCGCGGCGACATCATCGGCATATGGGATGCCGAAGACGCCCCCGCCCCCGACCAGATCGACAGGGTGGCGGCGCGTTTTCTGACCGCGCCCGACGACGTGGTGTGCCTGCAAGGGGTGCTGGATTACTACAACCCACGCCAGACATGGCTGGCGCGCGGCTTTACCATCGAATACGCCACCTGGTTCCGCGTGATGCTGCCGGGCATGGCGCGACTGGGCTTTGCGATCCCGCTGGGCGGGACCACGTTGTTCTTCCGGCGCGACGCGCTGGAACGGCTGGGCGGCTGGGATGCCCATAACGTGACCGAGGATGCCGATCTGGGCTTTCGCCTGGCACGGCACGGCTACCGCACCGAGATGATCCCCACCACCACCGGCGAAGAGGCCAATTGCCACCTATGGCCCTGGGTCAAGCAACGTTCGCGCTGGCTGAAAGGCTATATGGTGACGTGGATCGTGCATATGCGTCACCCGCGGCTTTTGTTGCGGCAGATGGGCTGGTGGAAATTCATCGGGATGCAGACCCATTTCATCACCGCGCTGTCGCAATTCCTGCTGGCGCCGCTTTTGTGGTCGTTCTGGCTGATCCCGCTGGGGCTGACCCACCCGATCGAGCAGGTTTTGCCGCGCGACCTGTTGCTGGCGATGGGCAAGCTGTTCATCTGCGTCGAGCTGTTGACGATGGCTGCCGCCGCCTATGCCGTGCGCGGGCGGGACCATCGCCACCTTCTGCCCTGGGTGCCGACGCTGCATTTCTATTTTCCGCTGGGCTGCATCGCCGCCTACAAGGCCCTGTGGGAGCTGGTCGCCGCGCCCTTTTACTGGGACAAGACCGAGCACGGCCTGTCGCTGCACCTGCGGGCGCGGGGCCTACTCTTGCACCCGCTTGATCGCCCCGGAATCGAGCTTGAGCCGCGTCACGAAAGCCTTTGAGATGTGATCCTTGAGCGTTTGATACGCCGTCTGCTCGTCGCGCTTGGCGATGGCGTCGACGATCGCGTTGTGCTCGGCGATGGTGTCTTGCCCGCGCCCCTCGGCGGCGATGCTGGTGGTGGCCATCAGCGCCATCGACCGGTGCACAAGGTCCAGCTGCTGCACCAGATACCGGTTATGGCTGGCCAGGTGGATCTGCTTGTGAAAGCGCCGGTTGGCGCGGCTCAGCGCCTTGGGCTGATCGATCAGAGCGCGGTCGTCCTCGACCATGTCGCGCAGCACGCGGATTTCTTCCTCGGTGGCATGGCGGGCGGCCAGCCGCGCGGCCAGCCCCTCCAGCTCGGCGCGCACCACGTAAAGCTCGGACAGCTGGTTGTGATCCAGCGACGCCACGATCAACGACCGGCCGTCGCGTGTCAGCAACGATTGCGTCTCCAGGCGCTGCAACGCCTCGCGGATGGGCGTGCGCGACACGCCAAAGCGGTCGGCCAGCTCGCTCTCCACCAGACGGTCGCCGGGCCGGTAGGTGCCGCTGTCGATCGCATCCAGGATAAGGCTGTATGCATCCTTTTGCGCGGGCTTCAGATCGCTCATCTCGTGGGGCCTCCCTGGTCCATCGCGACAGGTTAGCGCCCTCGCCCCCCTGCGATCAAGCCACCGCGTCTTGTGCGCGGCGCCGCGCCGCAGTAGGCAAGGCCCATGCCGCGCGAAAATTTCTCAGATGTCGATGCCTGGGTTTTTGACCTGGACAACACGCTTTACCCCCCGCAGGCGCGCCTGTTCGACCAGATCGAGGTGCGCATGACGCAATTCGTGATGGACAGGCTGGGCGTCGACCATGCGCAAGCCAATCACCTGCGCCACCACTACTGGAAAACCCACGGCACCACCCTGGCCGGGCTGATGCGCGAGCATGATATCGACCCCGGCCCCTACCTGGTCGAGGTGCATGACATCGACATGCGCCACCTCGACCCCGACCCGGACCTGGCCGCGCGGATCAGGGATCTGCCCGGGCGGCGCATCGTCTACACCAACGGCAGCGCGCCCTATGCGGAACGGGTGCTGAAACAACGCGGCCTGGCGGGCCTGTTCGATGCGATCTATGGCGTCGAACACGCCGATTTCCGCCCCAAGCCCGAGCGCGCGGCCTTCGAGCTTGTATTCGACCGCGACGGGCTGACACCCGGCCGCGCGGCGATGTTCGAGGACGATCCGCGCAACCTGGCCGCCCCGCACGAGATGGGCATGCGCACCGTCCACGTGGCGCCAACGCCGCATGACGCGCCGCATATCCAGCACCACACCGACGACCTGGCTGGGTTTCTGGCCAAGCTCCTTTAGCGGCCGCGCGCGCATTGTCGCACTGCGTCAATCTGCACCTTTCATTCACGAAGCTGAATGTTACCTCGTGCAGAAATCGAAATAGGAGACGCAACCCACATGACCCTTGCCGACACCACCTCCCACGACACGCACCATGCCGCAACCGACGCCCAGTCCGAAGACGCGCTGGCCCACAAGATCTTGCTGACCGTCCTGATGGCCGTGATCGCCTGGGGCCTGGCCATCGCGCAATGGGGCGTGCCCGGCCTTTACATCCCCGCGCTGGCAATGGTGCCGGTGATGTATGTGCTGCTGATCCTGATCAGCCGCGGCTAAGACGCGATACCGGGACAGGATGCCGCTTGGAAACCTGTCCCGATCCGGCCTAGATTGCCCCTGACAGGAGGCATCTGGCCATGACCCATCAAACAGTCGATATACTGGTCTCCGGCGGCGGTGTCGCCGGTCTGACCGCCGCCGCGGTGTTCGGCGCCGCGGGGTTTTCGGTGATCTGCGTCGATCCTGCCCCCCCCGTCACGGAACGCGACGCCGAGGGCAGCGACCTGCGCACCACCGCCTTTCTGCAACCAGCCCAGGCGCTGCTGGACCGTGCGGGCCTGTGGGAGAAACTGGCGCCCCACGCCGCCGATCTGCAGATCATGCGCATCGTCGATGCGGGCGGGCCGGAACCGGCCGCACGGCTGACCAAGGATTTCAACGCCCGCGACATTTCCGACCGGCCCTTTGGCTGGAACCTGCCCAACTGGCTGCTGCGCCGCGAGATGGTCGCCCGCCTGCACGAGCTGGACAATGTCGAGTTTCGCGCCGGCACCGGCACGCGGTCGGTCTTTACCCGCGAGGGTGAGGCGCGCGTTGGCCTGACCGATGGAAGCCAGGTGCGCTGCAAGCTGGTAATCGCCGCCGATGGCCGCAACAGCCCCGTGCGCGAGGCGGTGGGCGTGCCCGTCAAAACCACGCGATACGGACAAAAGGCGCTGGCCTTTGCCGTCACCCACCCGGTGCCGCATGACAATATCTCGACCGAGATACACCGCTCGGGCGGGCCGTTCACGCTGGTGCCCCTGCCCGATTACGAGGGCCGGCCCAGCTCGGCCATCGTGTGGATGGAGGAAGGCCCCGAGGCGATGCGGCTGAAGGATCTGCCGGTGGACGCGTTCGAGGCGGCGATGAACGAACGGTCCTGCCTGCTTTACGGGCCGCTGACCCTGGCCTCGCGCCGGACGGTCTGGCCGATCATCAGCCAGCTGGCCGAGCGCATGTATGCCGAGCGCGTGGCGCTTGTGGCCGAAGCCGCCCACGTGGTGCCGCCCATCGGCGCACAGGGCCTGAACATGAGCCTGGGCGACATGCGCGTACTGCTGGAGCTGGCCGAGGCCGCGCCCGACCGGCTGGGCGACGCGCAGATGCTGGAAACCTATCACCGCCGCCGGCACCTGGAAGTGCAGGCGCGTGTCACCGGCATCGACGTGCTGAACCGCGCCTCGATGGTGTCGGCCCAGCCGTTGCGGGATCTGCGCATGATGGGGTTGAACGCGATCTATTCACTGCCCGCGGTGCGCAAGACGATGATGCAGCTGGGCCTGGGCGCGCGCGGGTAAGGCAGGGATTGCGCGCATTTCATGCGCGCCAGTGGAAGGGGGCGCTGCCCCCTCTTGGACCTTCGGCCCAATTCACCCCCGGAGTTTACCTGGCAAGATGAAGATCAGAGGGCCTGATCGACGACCTTTTTCAGACGCTCCAGCGCGGCCGGCACATCGTAAAGCTTGTCGAGGCCAAAGAGGCCCAAGCGGAAGGTCATGAAGCCCTCGGGCTCGTCGCATTGCAGGGGAACCCCGGCGGCGATCTGCATGCCGAGGGCCGCGAATTTCTTGCCATTCTGGATCTCGGGGTCGGTGGTATAGCTGACCACCACGCCCGGGGCGCCGTAGCCCTCGGCGGCGACGGAGGTCACGCCCTTGTCGGCCAGCATGACGCGCACACCATTGCCCAGATCCCATTGCGCCTGGCGCAGTTTTTCAAAGCCATAGTCGCGGGTTTCCAGCATCGTGTCGCGGAAGGCGCGCAGCGCGTCGGTGGGCATGGTGGCGTGATAGGCGTGGCCGCCGTTTTCATAGGCCGCCATGATCGCGCGCCATTTTTTCAGGTCGATGGCGAAGCTGTCGGAGGTGGTTTCTTCGAGCCTTTTCAAGGCCCTGTCGGACATCATCACAAGCCCGGCCGAGGGCGAGGCCGACCAGCCCTTTTGCGGGGCCGAGATCAGCACGTCGACGCCGGTGGCCTTCATATCCACCCAGGCGCACCCCGATGCGATGCAATCGAGCACCATCAGCGCGCCCACGTCGTGGGCGGCTTGGGCCAATTGGGTGATGTAATCGTCGGGCAGGATGAGGCCGGCGCTGGTTTCGACATGGGGGGCGAAAACCAC
>JAASTF010000112.1 GCA_021767525.1 Paracoccaceae bacterium | reverse complement strand
GCGGTGGCGCAGGGGCTGGCGCCGGTGGGCGCGGGCGACCTGGTGACCTTCGGCATCACGCCCAGCCATCCCGAAACCGCCTATGGCTACCTGGAACTGGCCAGTACCCCGCAGGACGGTGCGGCGGTGCCGCTGGCCCGCTTTGTCGAAAAACCCGATGCCGCCACCGCCCGGCAGATGCTGGACAAGGGCACCTACCTGTGGAACGCGGGCATTTTCCTGTTTCGCGCCGCCGACATGATCGCCGCCTTTCAGGCCCATGCGCCCGATCTGACCGAACCGGTCGGCGCCGCGCTCGAACAGGCACAGCCCGACCTGGGCTTTCTGCGTCTCGCCCCCGAGCCCTGGGCCCGGGCGCGCGACATCTCGGTGGATTACGCGGTGATGGAGCGGGCCGACAACCTGTCGGTGGTGCCCTTCTCGGCCGGTTGGTCGGACCTGGGCGGCTGGGATGCGGTCTGGCGCGAAAGCGGCCCCGATGCGGGCGGCGTGGTGGCCGGTCGGAACGCCACCGCCCTCGACTGCGCCGATACGCTGCTCCGGTCCGAGGACCCGGGTCAGCAGATCGTTGGGATCGGCCTGTCGAACATCATGGCCGTGGCGATGCCCGACGCGGTGCTGGTGGCCGACATGTCCCGCGCGCAGGATGTGAAACAGGCGGTCGCGGCGCTCAAGGCGCAAGGGGCCGCACAGGCCACGCAGCTGCCCAAGGATCATCGTCCCTGGGGCTGGTTCGAAAGCCTGGCCACCGGCCCGCGCTTTCAGGTCAAGCGCATCCTGGTGCATCCCGGCGCGGCGCTGAGCCTGCAAAGCCATTTCCACCGTTCCGAACATTGGATCGTGGTGCAGGGCACCGCCAAGGTGACCGTGGATGACGAGGTCAGGCTGCTGTCGGAAAACGAAAGCGTCTACATCCCGCTGGGCGCCGTGCACCGTCTGGAAAACCCCGGCAAGCTGCCGATGGTGCTGATCGAGGTGCAGACCGGCGGCTATGTGGGCGAGGACGACATCGTGCGCTATGACGATGTCTACCGGCGCGGATAACGGCCCCGGCCCCGGCTTGTCCGGCCGGACGAATGATGGCACATCTGCCCCGCAACAAGGGAAAGGGCCGGTCGTGACCGACACCGCCACAGATATCGCCGCGCGGGTGCTGCGGCTCGAGGCGCAGGGGCTGGAACGGCTGGCCGCCGGGGTGCCTGCCGATTTCGCCGCCGCCGTCGACGCCATCCTGGCACTGAAGGGGCGGGTGATCGTTTCGGGCATGGGAAAATCCGGTCATGTCGGCCACAAGATCGCGGCCACGCTGGCCTCGACCGGGACGCCGGCCTATTTCGTGCATCCCGCCGAGGCCAGCCATGGCGACCTGGGCATGATCACCGATGCCGATATCTGCCTGCTCTTGTCGAATTCGGGCGAAAGCGCGGAACTGGGTGACATCATCGCCTATACGCAGCGGTTTCGCATCCCCGTCATCGGCATCTCGTCGCGCGCCGACAGCACGCTGATGCGCGCGGCCACCTGGCAACTGCTGTTGCCCCCCGCCCCCGAGGCCTGCCCGATCGGCATGGCGCCCACCACCTCGACCACCATGGCGCTGGCCCTGGGCGATGCGCTGGCCGTGGCCCTGATGGAGGCGCGCGGATTCCGGGCCGAGGATTTCCAGGGCTTTCATCCGGGCGGCAAGCTGGGCGCCCGGATGCGCAAGGTGGCCGACCTGATGCATGGCGCGGACAGCCTGCCGCTGGCGGGGCACGACACGCCAATGTCCGAGGCGCTGGTGGAAATGTCGGCCCGCGGCTTCGGTATCGTGGCGGTCACCGATGACAGCGGCGCGCTGGCGGGCATCGTCACCGACGGCGATTTGCGCCGCAACATGGAGGGGCTTCTGAACCGCAGCGCCGGCCAGATCGCCACCCCCGATCCGGTGACCGTGACCCCCGACATGCTGGCCGCCCAGGCCCTGGCCCTGATGAACGAGCGCAAGATCTCGGTCCTGCTGGTGGTGGATGCAGGCCGCCGCCCCGTCGGCGTGCTGCACGTGCATGACTGCCTGCGCGCCGGGGTGATCTGACCTTTCGCACGCGAAAGCCCCGCGCCCTTGCACGGGGCGGGCCGGTCTGGGATGATTGGCCAGGCGCATCCTTCACACCCTGCCCCAGGCACATAGATGACCACCCATCCCGACCCTGACCAGCCCCCTGCCCCGCCCGCGCTGCGCCCGGTCAAGGCGCATCTGCCGCGGGCGGCCAGCCTGCGCACCATCGCGGCGCTGATCCTGCGCGAAATGGCGGCGACCTATGGCCGCTCGCCCGGCGGCTATGTCTGGGCGGTGCTGGAGCCCGCGCTGGGGCTGGCGCTGTTGGTGCTGATCTTTTCGGCCGGTTTCCGGACCCCGCCGCTGGGCACCAATTTCGCGATCTTCTATGCCTCGGGGCTGCTGCCCTTTTACATGTTCACCATGACCTCGATGAAGGTGCAGCAGGCGATCAACTATTCCAAGCAGCTGCTGTCCTATCCGCGTGTCACCTTCATGGATGCGCTGCTGGCGCGCTTCATCCTCAGCGTACTGACCCAGATGGTGGTGGGGATGTTGCTGTTCACCTTCATCCTGGCGCTGTTCGACACCCGCACCGTGCTGCGGATCGGCCCGCTTTTGAATGCCTACGCCATGGCCGCTGCGCTGGGATTCGGGGTGGGGGCGCTGAACTGCGTGCTGGTGTCGCGCCATGCGATCTGGAACACGGTCTGGTCGGTGATCACCCGGCCGCTTCTGCTGATTTCAGGGGTGATCTTTCTGCATGACCGCATCCCCGAGCCCTATCGCGGCTGGCTGGAATGGAACCCGCTGGTCCATGTGGTGGGCGAGGCGCGGCGCGCCTTCTACTACAGCTATGTGGGCGCCTATGTGGACCCGGTCTTTACCTATGGCGTCGCGCTGAGCTGCGCCGTGGCGGGGCTTTTGATGCTGCGCAGCTATTACCGCGATCTGATGGAGCGCTGATCGTCGCCCGCGCGATGCAGCCGGCCCGGGGCACCGACGCCTGACGCGCAAAACGCGGACAGGGCGACCAGGGCGGCAAACAGACTCTAAACAAGCCCGATATCGTCCAGGATCAGGTCGGGGGCTGTCAGGCCCTCGATCCGCAACAGCCCCGCGCCGCCGAAATCAAGAACCACAGCCGTGCCCGTCACCACAGCCCCGGCCAGGATCTGCTCGGGGCTGCGCGCGCCCCCGCCCCATAGCGCGGCGTCGAACAAAACAGTATCTATTCCGGCCTGAAACCGGGCAATCTGCACCGTTCCTTCCCGAAAGACAAAGGTGTCGGCACCGATCCCGCCATCCAGCCAGTCAGAGCCGCCACCGCCCTCCAGCCAGTCGTCGCCGGCATTGCCCTCGATCCGGTCGTCGCCAGCGCCCCCCAGCAGCGTATCCGCCCCGTCCTCGCCCCACAGCCAGTCGTTGCCCGTCCCGCCTTCCAGCCGGTCATGGCCGATCCCGCCCCACAGGCTGTCGCCCCCCCCGTCGCCCCACAGCGCGTCGTTGCCCGCGTTGCCCCAGGCCCGGTCTGCATCGGCACCGGCCCGCAGGCTGTCGGCGCCATTGCCGCCCAGCAGGCTGTCCTGCCCGGCCCCGCCCTCGAGCCGGTCGTGGTTGATCCCACCCTCGAGCCGGTCGTCACCTGCGCCCCCCTGCAGCGTGTCGGCCCCGGCATTGCCCTGCAGCAGGTCGGCCCCGTCCTCGCCAAGCAGAAGGTCGGGCCCCGATCCGCCCAGCACGGTGTCATTGCCATCGCCCCCCAGCACGGTATCGGCCCCAAACCCGCCTTCCAGCCGGTCATGGCCGGCCTCGCCCGCCAGCCAGTCATTGCCGTTATTGCCCGTGATCGCATCCTCGCCCGACCCGCCCGACAGGCTGTCATAGCCGTCGAGCCCGGTGATCGTGTCATCGCCATCGCCCCCCAGCACCGTGTCAAAGCCGATGCCCGCGATGATCAGATCCGCGCCCGCGCCGCCGCCCAGTCGATCCGAGCCGCCCAGCCCGGTTATGGTGTCGCCCGCAGCCGCGCCCTGCAGCACGTCGTCGCCCGGTGTGCCGTCCAGCCGCAGCGCCCCGGGGGCGGGAGGGTCAGGCGGGCGCAGGGCGGGAGCCTCGAGCCAGGCAGGCAGAAACCGGTCGGGCCCGGTCAGGATGGCGGCCTGCACCTGGGCCGCGCTCAACGTTCCGCCATCGGCCGACAGCAGCACCAGACGCTCGGTTCCGGCGGGCCCCTCATAGACGATTTCGGCCCCATCCAGCCGCGTGTCGATGCGCAGCTGATGCCCCCCGCGCCAGAACGCCCAGCCCGACAGATCCAACCGGTCGATCCCGGCCTCGAAATCGGCGATCGTATCGGCCAGCCCATCGGTATCGAAGGCAAAGATATCGGCCCCTGCCCCGCCGAAAACAGTGTCTGTTCCGGCCCCGTCGCGCAGGATGTCGGCACCGGCGCCGCCGGTCAGCGACTCGTCGGCCGCGACCCCCTCGACCACCAGGCCGGGGCCGGGGTCATAGGTGAAATGGCTGATCCCGGCATCGCGCAGCCCGGCGCTGACCAGGTGCAGGCGCCCCTGCCCGTCCGCCGCCATGTCCAGTGCCGCCAGCCCATCCAGCGACCAGCCCGGCGCATCGGCCAGCTGCGCCAGGTGCACCAGCCGCCCCCCCGGCGTCAGGCGGAACAGGCTGATCCCGCTATCGGCGCCGCCCGCGGCCACGAAAACCGCACCATCGACGCTTGCCACCGCCAGGTGGCTGGCGCCCTGAAAGCGGCTGTGCAGGCTGTCGATCACATGGTCGCGCAGCGCCAGCCCGCCGCCCGGGGTGATCGCCCAGACGGTCAGCGTGCCGCTGCCCGCCGCCGCCGCGATCACGTGGCCCGGGGCGATCGCCACGCTCAGCGCGCCGCCAAGGCCGGGATTGTCGGTTTCGGGCACCGTGTCGGTCAGGGCAAGGCGCCCGTCGCCAGAGATGCTGTACAGGCTGAGCAGCGCCGCGCCGGTGCCGCCCGCCACCACATGGCCCTCCCCCGCCGCCAGCGCGGTCAGGCCAGGGGCAGGCAGGCCGTTGGCCTGTACGGGCGCCGTCATGCCCTGCGACAGCGGCGCGAACCGGCCATCCGCGCCAATACTCCAGGACGCGGGCGCCTGCGCCCCGGCCACCAGCCCATAGGCGAACACCGCCGCCCCCTGCCCCGTCACCGCCAGCGCGGTCAGATCCGGGCCAATGCCGCCGCCGGGCATGACCGTACCCTCCCAGCCCCCGGCACCATCGGCCCAAAGCCCCGTCAGCCCCGACAGCCCGTCGCCCAGAACCAGGCCGAGCCCGACCGTGGCGGACAGGTCGGCCTGCACGATTTCAGGCTCTGTTCCTGCCCGACCGGGCCCGGGCAGCGCCGCATTGTCCACAAGAGTCAGCCCGTCCAGCGCCCAGGCCGACAGCTGCAGCCCCGGCGCCGGGCCCGCCACCGCCTGCACCGCCAGCCCCGTGCCCGTCTCGATCAGGGCAAGGTCGCGCAGCGCGCCCAGAACCGGGCGGTCCGCGGCCCATACCGTGCCCGAATATGCGATAGGCTGCACCATCCCCGATCCCGCTTTTCCCGCGCCCAGACTGGCGTGGCGGCGGGGTCGTCAGCGCGAAGGAATTGTGGCCGGAGCACGGCGTTTGGCGCCGGTTTTAAGAAAAATTCAGCGGTCCGCGGCCCGGTTTTGTTGGACTTGGACAAGGGTGCCGTGCCATGTCTTGGGACATATTTCAAACCGCGCTCTGCCTGACTGACCAAAGGGACTTCCAGACCATGACCACCTATACGCTGACCGGCTTTTCCGTCACCTACAACCAGAACGACGACCCCGTTGCCGTTGGGACCGCCACGCTGCAGGTCGTCTTTCCCAATGATCAGGCCGTTCTGAATTACCAGGTGCTGTCGACCATCGACGGTGTCCCCGAGGTCGAGCTGGGCGGGACCGAATCGCAAAGCGTGACGATCAACGGAACGCCATTTCCCGATAGCCCCTTCAACGAGGATTACCTGGGCTTTGTCACCACCAACCAGGGCACCCACATCGTGCTGGGCCTCTATGACGACAGCGCGGCCACCGATTACATCTTTCAGATCGGTGGCGACCCGCTGTTCGTGACGCCCACCCTGGCCGGGTTCCAGGCGCTGGAGAACAGCATCACCGGCTTTGGCGTCGCCACCGGCGCCTTTGCGCCCGGGCAGGACATCCCGATTTCCAGCTTCCAGGGTGTGCAGATCAGCGCCGCGGGCACCCCGGTGAACCCGGTTTCCGGCGACGGCAGCAACAACCAGCTGTTCGGCACCACCGATGACGATTTCATCACCACCGGCGGCGGCAACAACGATTATGTCCAGAGCTCGATCGGCAACGATACGATCGATGTGGGCGACAATGTGGGCCCCGATGGCTATGTCACGATCGATTATTCGCCGCTGTTCATGACCGGGGTCGACGTGGTGATCAATGGCGTCACCGGCACCGGCAGTGTGGACAAGGCCGATGCCGGCACCGACACGCTGCAGGGGCTCGATGCGCCGCTTGATGCGGGTGCGATCGCCGGCGGCCTGGGTCTGAGCGGCACCATGTCGGATGACAGTTTCACCCTGACGCTGGACACCGACCAGTGGGCGCAGGTGCGCGGCGGCGAGGGCACCGACAGCTATGACATCTCGGGCGACGGTTTCGTGCGGCTGAACCTCGAAGGCGGGTTCGGCGCGGTTTCGGTCAACCTGGGCACCGGCACGGTTGTCGATGACGGGTTCGGCAATACCGAAACCATCACCGGTCAGGTCTGGGAGGTGCAGGGCGGCTTTGCCAATGACACGCTGATCGGCAGCGCCGGCAACGAGGCCTTCATCACCGGCGAAGGCAATGACCTGGTCGATGGTGGCGCCGGGTTCGACCGCATCCGCTATGACCGGTTCGGCGTCGATGGCGGCGTGACGGTCGACCTGGACGCGGGCACCGCCAGCGGCAGCTGGTTCGGCAACAGCTTTACCGACACGCTCAACAACATCGAATGGGTGCGCGGCTCGAATTTCGGCGACACGCTGATCGGCAGCAGCGCCGACGAGCGCTTTGACGGGCGCGGCGGCAACGACAGCTTTACCTATACCGGCGGCAACGACACGATCAGCGATTTCGATTTCCTTGGCGAAACCGTGACATTCGATCTCGGGCTCAGCCAGGCGCAGATCGACAGCGCGCTGCAAAGTGCCACCGCCAGCGGCAACAACGCCATCGTCGATTTCGGCGGCGGCAACACGCTGACCTTCTGGGGGGCGACGGTGGCCGATGTGCAATCGCTGAACGCGGCCAGCAATTACAACGACATCATCGGGACGCCGGGCAATGACAACCTGATCGGCACCAATGGCGATGACCGCTTTGTCACCGGCGACAACGACGGCAGCGGCGATTACATCCGCCCTGGCCTGGGCAATGACCTGCTGGATTTCTCGGACGTGGTGACCGGCTTCGTCACTGTCGATTACGGCTTTCTCGACGGCAGCCAGACCATCGCCGTCACGATCGACGGTGCTGCCAATACCGGCAGCGTGGCCTATTCGGGCGGCGACACCGACACGATGCAGGACGTGGCCAACGTGCTGAACGCAGGCTTCGCCGTGGGCGGGCTGGAAATCCGCGGCACCACCGGCAATGACAGCTTCGACGTGGCGCCGGGCAGCCAGCAGTGGATGAGCCTGCGCATGGGCGACGGTGTCGATGCGCTGACCATCGGCGGCGCCGGCCTGGTGCGGTTGAATTTCAGCGATGCGACCGAAGGCGTCGACATCGACCTGGCGGCCGGAACCATCGCCAATGACGGCTTTGGCAATGCCGAGGCGATCGGCGGCACGGCCTCGGTCTTCGAGGTGGTGGGCACGGACTTCGACGATATGTTCCTGGGCGACGCGGGCAACAACTCGTATCGCTATGTGGGCGGCAACAACGACCTGGATGGCGGCGACGGGTTCGACCGCATCCGCTATGACCGGGGCACGGTGGCCGCGGTCGATATCGACGCCGAGGCGGGCACCGCAACCGGCACGCTGGTCGCGGGCGGCAGCTTTACCGACCTGATCGCCGGGTTCGAACGGCTGCGCGGCTCGAACGGCAACGACACGATCCGCGGCACCGCGGGTGACGAACTGCTCGAGGGGCGCGGCGGCGCCGACAGCTTTGTCTATACCGGCGGCAATGACACGATCGGCGATTTCAATGCCGCGTTGGACGGGCTGACCGTGCGCAACGGCGCGCTGCAGACCGAGGTGGACGCCGCCCTGGGTGCAGCCACCGCCGACGGGGCGGGCAATGTCGTGGTCGATTTCGGCGGCGGCGACACGCTGACCTTTAGCGGGGTCAGCGTTGGCGACGTGCAGACGCTGATCGGCAATGCCGGCGGCCGGGTGCCGGGCACCACGGTGTCGGGCGGCGGCGCGCCCGACAGCCTGACCGGCGGTGACGGCGACGACACCATCGCGTCCGGCAACAACAACGACACCGTCGTCGCAGGCGACGGCAACGACCAGATCAACGCCGGCTTCGGCTTCGACTCGGTCGATGCGGGCGAAGGCGACGATGTCGTGACCGGCCTGAACGGCTTTGACAGTCTCGATGGCGGCGCCGGCAACGACACGCTCGAGGGCAATTTCGGCAATGACAGCCTGATGGGCGGCTCGGGCGATGACGAGCTGCAGGGCGGTCTTGGCTTCGACGTGCTGGATGGCGGCGCGGGCAATGACCTTCTGGTGGCGCGCGATGGCTATGACACCCTGTTCGGCGGCACCGGCAACGACACGCTGCAGGGCAACAACGGCAATGACGAGCTGAATGGCGGGCGCGGGGCCGACCGGCTGGAAGGCGGGTTCGGGGCCGATGTGCTGAACGGCGATGCAGGCAGCGACACGCTGTTCGCCGGCAACGGCTTTGACGTGCTGAATGGCGGCGCGGGCGATGACCGGCTGGAGGGCAATGCCGGCAACGACACGCTGGATGGCGGCCTGGGCGACGACGTGCTGCGCGGTGGCATCGGGGCGGATACCTTCGTCTTCATGGCCGGCAGCGGTGCCGACCGGGTGGCCGATTTCCAGAACGCCATCGACGCGATCCAGATCGATGCCGACCTGCTGGGCGGCGGCACGCCGGTGCCGACCGACCTGATCCCCTTTGCCGGGCGCGATGCCAACGGCTTCCTGATCCTGGATTTCGG
>JAASTF010000111.1 GCA_021767525.1 Paracoccaceae bacterium | reverse complement strand
GCGCCCGCGTTGCGGGCGCCCGGGCCAGGGGGCTTTGCCCCCTCTTGGGCCTTGCGGCCCAATTCACCCCCAGAGTTTACCGGGCAAGATGAAGACCGCGCCTTGTCAGCCGCGCGGGCGCAGCTTCATCATCAGGTAGATATTGTGATGGGCGAAGACCTGGCGGTTGCGCTCTTGCCCGTTGAGCCGCTGGTTCAGCCGTGTGCGTTTGCGCGCATTCAAGATGACCCCCAAGGCGCGGCGCAGCGCCCAGCGGGTGCGCGGGCGTTTCGCGGCCAGTTCGTCGTCGACGCGGGTCAGGCCATAGCCCAGCACGTTGAACAGGCCCTGCTTGATCTCGACCGAGGGGGCGGCGTGCTGGGTGATATCCTCTTCGCTGGCGACCTCAAGCGGCAGGGCGGCCAGGGTTTCGCGAAAGCGCCGGATCGGGTGGCCGCCGCCGACGATGCGATGGGTGCCCTGCGCGGCGTGAGCTTCGCTGCGAAAGCAGTCGGCCAGAACGATGCACCCGCCCGGGGCCAACAGGTCAAGACAGCGCGGCAGGCCCTGGTCGAGCGGGACATACTGAAAGCTTTCGGAAAACAGGCACACGTCATAGGGGCCCGTGCCGGTGAAATCCTCGAACATGCATTCATGCACGGTGGCCTGCGGGGCGTTTTCGCGGCAGCGCTGCGCCAGGAACGGGCTGGGCACCACGATATCCACGCTATGGCCCAGCGCGATCAGTTTGCGCGCGGTTTCGCCGGCGCCGCCGCCGATATCTAGCATGCGGGCCGGGCTGTCTGGCAGCAGGGCGAACAAGCGCTCGGTATAGGCCTCTTGCGCGGCGCGCAGGTTGGCGGCGGTCACCTCCAACCCCTGCCAATAGCCGTAATGCAGGTTCTCTGCCCCCGTCAGCCATTTGACGAAGGACAGACCGATATCCAGCCCGATGGCCTGTGTGTTCAGCTTTTCGCGTGCCATGCGGCGCGGGTTAGCCCAGCCCGCCGGCTTTGAAAAGCCTCAAAACGCGGGCGCGGGCGGCTAAAGCCGATCGGCAAAGGCCGCCAGCGCCCGTTCATAGACCGCCCGCTTGAAGGGCACGATCTGCCCCGCGACCTGATCAGCGGGCAACCAGCGCCATTCCGAGAACTCGGGATGATCGGTGGCGATGTTCACCTGGTCGTCGCTGCCGTGAAAGCGCATCAAGACCCATTTCTGGCGCTGGCCCTTGAACCGGCCCTTCCAGATGCGTGGCACGATGTCATGCGGCAGGTCATAGGTCAGCCACTCGTCGGTTTCGGCCTCGACCGTGACAAGGTCGGCGGTGACGCCGGTTTCTTCCCACAACTCGCGCAGGGCGGCCTGTTTCGGGGTTTCGCCCGGGTCGATACCGCCCTGGGGCATCTGCCAGGCGGGCATGTCGCTGTCGATGCGCTGACCGACGAAGAGAGCGCCGTCTTGATTGGCCAGCATGACGCCCACGCAGGGACGATAAGGCAGTTTTGCGATGTCTTCGGGGGTCATGGTCCGCTCGTTTTGTGGCGCGGGGTCGGGGTGCGACGGGGGCCGGGGCGCAACCGCCCCGGCGCGGCGCACGCGGGCGCCCCCGTTTTCGCTTATTCGGCCGCGGGGGCCAGTGCCGTCAGGCCGCGCAGGATATCGACCGCGTAGGCCAGTTGATAATCCTCATCGCGCAGTTCTGCGGCTTTTTCGGCCTTGGCGCGCTCTTCCTCGATCTGGCGGATTTCGTCCTCGGAGAGCGAGTCGTTGTCCAAACGGCCGCGCAGGTCGGCCTCGGACCGGCTGCGGGGCGTATCGGCGGCTTCGTCCTCTTCCTCGTTGGGCGAGCGCCGGGGCTGCTGCACCACGATGTCGGGCGAGACGCCAAGGTTCTGGATCGAGCGGCCCGAGGGCGTGTAATAGCGCGCGGTGGTCAGACGCATCGCGCCATCGCCCCGCAGCGGCATCACCGTCTGGACCGAACCCTTGCCGAACGACTTGGTGCCCACGACAATCGCACGGCGGTGATCCTGCAGCGCGCCGGCCACGATTTCCGAGGCCGACGCCGACCCGCCATTGATCAGAACAACGATCGGCTTGCCTTCGGCCAGGTCACCCGGCGTGGCGTTGTAGCGGTCGCCATCGGCCGGGTCACGCCCGCGGGTCGAAACGATTTCGCCCTTTTCCAGAAAGGCGTCGCTGACGCGGATCGCCTGGGTCAGCAGCCCGCCCGGGTTATTGCGCAAATCCAGCACGATGCCGCTGATCTGCTCCATCCCGCCCAGTTCCTCGACCGTCTTCTTCAGACCCTCTTCGAGGTTCGGGAAGGTCTGGTCGTTGAAGGTGGTGACGCGCAGAACGACCGCGTCGCCTTCGACGCGGGCACGCACGGCCTGCAGCTTGATCGTGTCGCGCACCAGCGACACATCGAACGGCTCGGCCTCGCCCTCGCGGACGATGGTGATGACGATCTCGCTGCCCACGGGGCCGCGCATCTTTTCCACGGCCTCGTCCAGCGACAGGCCCAACACGCTTTCGCCATCGACATGGGTGATGAAATCGCCCGCCTCGATGCCGGCCTCGGCCGCGGGTGTGCTGTCGATGGGCGACACCACCTTGACGAAGCCCTCTTCCTGCGTGACCTCGATCCCCAGCCCGCCGAATTCGCCGCGCGTCTGCACCCGCATGGCGGCGGCGTCATCGGGCGACAGATAGCTGGAATGCGGATCCAGCGAGGTCAGCATGCCATTGATCGCGGCCTCGATCAGTTCCTTGTCGTCGACCTCTTCGACGTATTGCGCGCGGATCCGCTCGAATATGTCGCCGAACAGATCCAGCTGCTCGTACACGGTGGCCTGGTTCCCGGCTTCCTGGGCAACAAGCGGGCCGGCCACCTGCGTGGTGGCGACCGCACCGGCCAAGGTGCCGCCCAGCGCGGCCATGACGAATTTCTTCATCTTTCAGTCATCCTTCCTGCAATGCGAACCACGTCGCCGGATCGACCGGCTGGTTGTCCTGCCTGATTTCAATATAGAGCGTTTCGGGGCGCGTGTTTCCACCCCCCTCTCCGGATTGTGTGATAACAGCGCCGATTTCGGCGTCTTCTCCGCCCATAAGACCCACCGGACTGCCCGCCGGAAGCACTTCGCCCGGCGCGCCATAGACCACATCGAGCCCCGCAAGCACGAAAAGCGTGCCCGCTTGCGGTTCCAGAATCATCACGTTGCCCAGATCGAGCAGCGGCCCGCGATAGCGAATCGTCGCCGCGGTGGGCGTTGTGACCAGCGCGCGCGGGCGGGTGGCCAGCACGATGCCGGGCCGGGCGATGCCGGCGGCGTCGGCCTCGTTCGCGCGGCGCAAAAGCCGCCCCTGCACCGGCAGCGGCAGCGCGCCCTTGCGATGCGAGATGTCGGGCAGACTGCCGGTGCTTTCGCCCTGCGCGATCTGGCTTAGCCCGCTTGCGAACCCTTCCAGCGTTTCGGTCGAGGCGATCAGGATCGCGGTCTTGACCGGGTCCTCGGTAAAGCGGCGCGGCAGCGGCGCGCGGTCGGCCACGGCCTGGCTAAGGGCGGTTCGCGCCTCTTGCACGCCATTCAGCCCCTCGCGCAGCGTGTCGGCGGCGGTTTGCTGCAGCGCACGCAGGGTGCGCACCTCGTCCAGCTTGGCGCGCAGGTCTTCGGCCTGGGCGTTCAGGGCGGGCGCCACATCGGCCAGGATCATGCCCGAGCGCGCGGTGCCCGTGGGCCCCGACGGGTGCAGGAACAGCACCGGCGCCGGCGATTGGCCCATCGCCTGCAAGACGCCCAGAAGGCGGGCGATCTCATCTTCGCGCGCCTGCAATTCGGCCAGAAGGCTGCGTTCGCGGATGGTCGCGCGGCGCAGGCCATCGCGCATCGCCTCGAGCCCGTCCTCGAACGCGCGCAGCGTTTCGGTCAGCGCCTTGACGCGGTTGCGGGCGCTTTCCGCCTGGTCCAGCTGGCGCGCGGCCTGATCCAGGCGCTGGGCGGCGGCGCGCGCCGCCGCGGCCGGATCGGGCGCGGTTTGCGCATGGCCGGGCGCGGCCAGCGCAAGCATCAGGCAAAGGGTGGATGCGCGGATCATGAGATCAGGCTGACCCCCGTCATTTCGGGCGGTTGCGGCAAGCCCATGAGTTGCAGCAGCGTCGGCGCCAGATCGGCAAGCCGGCCGGGGTTCAGATGCGCGCCCTTCGGGCCGCCCACCAGGATCACGGGCACCGGGTTCAGCGTGTGCGCCGTGTGCGGCCCGCCGGTTTCGGGGTCGCGCATCAGCTCGCAATTGCCGTGATCGGCGGTGACGATCATCGCCCCTCCTGCCTGTTCGAGTGCGGCCAGCACCTGGCCCAGCCCGGCATCGACCGCCTCGCAGGCGGCGATGGCGGCGGACAGGTCGCCTGTATGGCCGACCATATCCGGGTTGGCATAGTTCGTCACGATCAGGTCATAGCGATCGGCAATCGCCTGCACGAACTGCGCGGTCACCTCGGGCGCGCTCATTTCAGGCTGCAGGTCATAGGTGGCGACCTTGGGGCTGGCGGCCATGTAACGGTCTTCGCCCGGTTCGGGGCTTTCCTTGCCGCCGTTCAGGAAAAAGGTGACATGGGGGTATTTCTCGGTCTCGGCCAGGTGGAACTGGCGCTTGCCGTGGGCCGCCACCCATTCGGCCAGCGTGTTGCGGATGTCGCGGGGCGGAAACATCGTGCGCATCCAGGCGTTATGATCCTCGGAATATTCGACCATCCCCAGAACCATGGCCCAGTCGGGGCGGCCTGCCACGTCGAAATCGGCGAAATCGGGCTGCGCCACGGCGCGCAGAATTTCGCGCGCGCGGTCGGCGCGGAAATTCAGGCAGAAAAACCCGTCGCCATCACGCGCGCCGGCATAGTCGCCCACGACAGTTGCGGTGATGAATTCGTCCGTTTCGGAACGGTTGTAAGCCGCGTCTATCGCGCGGCGCCCGCTGCTGGCGCGCAGGCCCTTTCCGCGCACCATCGCCTCATACGCCTCTTGCACGCGATCCCAGCGATTGTCGCGGTCCATCGCGAAATAGCGCCCTGTCACCGTGCCCAGCCGCGCGCCCTGGGGCATCTGATCGATCAGGGCGGCCATGTAGGAAAAGGCCGATTTGGGCGCAACATCGCGCCCGTCGGTGACCGCGTGCAACACGACAGGCACGCCGGCCTCGGCGATCGCGCGCATCGCGGTCAGGATATGGGTGATGTGCCCATGCACTCCGCCATCCGACAAAAGGCCCATCAGGTGCGCCGTGCCGCCGGTGTCGCGCAGACGCGCGATGAAGGCCTGCAACGCGTCATTCGCGGCAAAAGAGCCATCCTCGACCGCCAGGTCGATCTGGCCCAGGTCCATCGCCACCACGCGGCCCGCGCCGATATTCGTATGCCCCACCTCGGAATTGCCCATCTGCCCGCGCGGCAGGCCCACATCGGGGCCGTGAGTGATCAGCAGGTTGTGCGGGCAGTTGGCCCAGATCCGGTCGAAATTGGGCGTCCGTGCCAGCGCCACCGCGTTGTCCGCCGTCTCTTCGCGATAGCCCCAGCCATCGAGAATGCACAGCACAACGGGTTTCGGGGTGGACATAGCGCGACTCCTGCCAGTGTTTTGCAGGGGTTCTAGCGTCTTGGGCGGTTGGGGTGAACCTGTTTTCCTGACGCACCGCTTGGGGGGTTGCGCCGCGCCCCGCGATGTCTATAACCCACGACAATTTGCGCGGTGCGACTCTGCCGAGGGTCGGCCGCCCGCTGCCCGCAAAACCCAGAGGTGCCCCATGCCGAAAAGAACCGATATCAACTCTATCATGATCATCGGCGCGGGGCCCATCATCATCGGGCAAGCCTGCGAATTCGACTATTCCGGGGCCCAGGCCTGCAAGGCGCTGCGCGAAGAAGGGTACCGGGTGATCCTGGTCAACTCGAACCCGGCCACGATCATGACCGATCCGGGGCTGGCCGACGCCACCTATATCGAGCCGATCACCCCCGAGGTCGTCGCCAAGATCATTGAAAAAGAGCGCCCTGACGCGCTGCTGCCCACGATGGGCGGGCAGACGGGTCTGAACACGTCGCTGGCGCTGGCCGATATGGGCGTGCTTGAGAAATTCGGGGTCGAGCTGATCGGCGCCAACCGCAAGGCCATCGAGATGGCCGAGGACCGCAAGCTGTTCCGCGAGGCGATGGACCGGCTGGGCATCGAAAACCCGCGCGCCACCATCGTCACCGCGCCCAAGGATGACAAAGGCCATTTCGATCTTGAGGCCGGCGTGGCCAAGGCGCTGGAGGCGCTGGAAGATATCGGCCTTCCCGCGATCATCCGCCCCGCCTTTACCCTGGGAGGCACCGGCGGCGGCGTGGCCTATAACCGTGACGATTACATCCACTACTGCCGCTCGGGCATGGATGCCAGCCCCGTGGGCCAGATCTTGGTGGATGAATCCCTGCTGGGCTGGAAAGAGTACGAGATGGAGGTCGTGCGCGACAAGGCGGACAACGCGATCATCGTCTGTTCCATCGAAAACGTCGATCCGATGGGCGTGCACACCGGCGACAGTATCACTGTGGCCCCTGCCCTGACGTTGACCGACAAGGAATACCAGATCATGCGCAACGGCAGCATTGCCGTGCTGCGCGAGATCGGTGTGGAAACCGGCGGCTCGAACGTGCAGTGGGCGATCAACCCCGAGGACGGCCGCATGGTCGTGATCGAGATGAACCCGCGCGTGTCGCGCAGCTCGGCTCTGGCGTCCAAGGCCACGGGTTTCCCGATTGCCAAGATCGCCGCCAAGCTGGCGGTGGGCTATACGCTGGACGAGCTGGATAACGACATCACCAAGGTCACGCCTGCCTCGTTCGAACCCACCATCGATTACGTCGTCACCAAGATCCCGAAATTCGCGTTCGAGAAATTCCCGGGCTCGAAACCTTACCTGACCACCGCGATGAAATCGGTGGGCGAGGCGATGGCCATTGGCCGCACGATCCACGAGTCGCTGCAAAAGGCGCTGGCCAGCATGGAATCGGGGCTGACCGGGTTCGACGAGGTGGAAATCGAAGGCGCCCCCGACAAGGCCGCTGTCATCAAGGCGATCAGCGAACAGACCCCCGACCGGATGCGCACCATCGCCCAGGCGATGCGGCACGGGCTGTCGGATGACGATATTTTCGGCGTCACCAAGTTCGACCCCTGGTTCCTGGAACGCATCCGCGAGATCGTGGAAACCGAGGAAGAGGTGCGCAAGAACGGCCTGCCCGTGACCGAAGAGGGCCTGCGCCGGTTGAAGATGATGGGCTTTACCGATGCCCGCCTGGCCAAGCTGACCGGCCGGACCGAAGGCAATGTGCGCCGCGCGCGCCAAAACCTGGGTGTGACGGCCGTGTTCAAGCGCATCGACACCTGCGCCGCCGAGTTCGAGGCGCAGACGCCCTATATGTATTCCACCTACGAGGCGCCCGCGATGGGCGACGTGGAATGCGAGGCGCGCCCGTCGGACCGCAAGAAGGTGGTGATCCTGGGCGGTGGGCCGAACCGGATCGGGCAAGGGATCGAGTTCGATTACTGCTGCTGTCACGCCTGTTTCGCGCTGACCGATGCGGGCTATGAAACGATTATGGTCAACTGCAACCCGGAAACGGTGTCGACCGACTATGACACCTCGGATCGCCTGTATTTCGAGCCGCTGACATTCGAGCACGTCATGGAAATCCTGCGGGTCGAGCAGGAACGCGGCACGCTGCATGGCGTGATCGTGCAGTTTGGCGGGCAGACGCCGCTGAAACTGGCCAATGCGCTGTATGAAGAGGGCATTCCGATCCTGGGCACCACGCCCGACGCGATCGACCTGGCCGAAGACCGCGAGCGGTTCCAGCAGATGGTGAACAAGCTGGGTCTGAAGCAGCCCAAGAACGGCATTGCCAGCACCGACGCCCAGGCGCTGGCCATCGCTGACGATATCGGCTTTCCGCTGGTGATCCGCCCGTCTTACGTGCTGGGCGGCCGTGCGATGGAGATCGTGCGCGACATGGGCCATCTGGAGCGCTACATCGCCGAGGCGGTGGTGGTGTCGGGCGACAGCCCCGTGCTGCTGGACAGCTACCTGTCGGGCGCAATCGAATGCGATGTCGACGCGTTGAGCGATGGCAAGACGGTGCATGTGGCCGGCATCATGCAGCATATCGAAGAGGCCGGCGTGCATTCGGGCGACAGCGCCTGTTCGCTGCCGCCCTACAGCTTGCCGCGCGACATCATCGACGAGATCAAGCGCCAGACCGAGGCGCTGGCGCTCGAGCTGGGCGTCGTCGGCCTGATGAACGTGCAATTCGCGGTGAAGGATGGCGAGATCTACCTGATCGAGGTGAACCCCCGCGCCTCGCGCACCGTGCCTTTCGTCGCCAAGGCCACCGACAGCGCCATCGCGTCGATCGCCGCGCGCCTGATGGCGGGCGAGCCGATGGAGAACTTCCCCCATCGCGCGGATTACCCCGAGAACGCGCGCCCCGGCACCCAGCCGATGGCCGATCCGATGACCCTGGCCAACCCCGACATGCCCTGGTTCAGCGTGAAAGAGGCGGTTCTGCCTTTCGCGCGCTTCCCCGGCGTCGATACCATCCTTGGCCCGGAAATGCGTAGCACCGGCGAGGTGATGGGCTGGGACGTGTCGTTCCCGCTGGCCTTCCTCAAGGCGCAGCTGGGCGCGGGCAGCGACCTGCCCCGTGCTGGCAAGGTGTTCATCTCGATCAAGGATGCCGACAAGACCGACGCCATGGCCGAGGCCGCGCGCACCCTGATCGAGCTGGGCCTGACATTGGTGGGCACCCGCGGCACCGCGAAATGGCTGAAGGAAAACGGCGCCGAATGCGAGACGGTGAACAAGGTTTACGAAGGCCGGCCCAACATCGTGGACCAGTTGAAGGACGGGCAGATCGAACTGGTGTTCAACACCACCGAGGGCGCGCAGGCGGTCGAGGACAGCCGCGAAATCCGCTCGGTCGCTCTGTATGACAAGATCCCGTATTTCACCACCGCCGCAGGGGCCATCGCCGCCGTTCAGGCGATGGATGCGCGCAGCAAGGGTGATTTCGGAGTTCAGGCCCTGCAGGGTGGTGCGGCGGCCTGATACAAACCCGGAAACGCATCAAAAAGGCCCGTCTGTCATGTGACCAGGCGGGCCTTTCGCATCAGGCGCGGGCGCGACGCGTCAGGTGGTTTCTTCTTCCAGGTGCAGCTTCATATCCAGCAGCACCTGTTGCAGCGCCACGGTTTCCTTCAACAGGCGCTTGGCCTCGTTCACGGTGATCACACCATCCTCGATCGATTGCTGGTATTCGGCCAT
>JAASTF010000110.1 GCA_021767525.1 Paracoccaceae bacterium | reverse complement strand
CGATGCCGGACGAACCCGCGACAAGCAGTAGGCGCCTGTTCTTCATTTTCTGCCCCCGACCCCTTTTGGTTCGGTTATTCGAATAGCCGGCGTGCCGGAACCACGATCACGTCACCGGCGCGAACCTTGGACAAGCCGATATTGCTTTGGCCGTCAAGGATGCGCTGGTAGTTCAGGTTGTAAACCTTTTCCTGGCCATTTTCCACGCGACGCAGCTGAATGCGTTTGACCGCGGCGAAATCCGTCAGACCACCGGCCAGCGACAGCGATTGCAGAAGCGTGGTGCCATGTTCGGCCGCGATCACGCCGGGCTTGTTCACCTCGCCGATCACATAGACGCTCAGCGGATCGGGGTCGGGTGCGGGCGGCGGCGGTGCGCGCAGCTCGAGCAGGGAAACGACAACCGTCGGCGGCGTCGCAAAGTTGTCGGCCAAGCGCTGCGTCAGCCGGCGCTGCGCCTCGGGGATCGACGCGCCGGACACGCGCACATTGCCGGCCAGCGGCACCGAAATGCGCCCATCGGGTGCCACAAGCACCTCGCGGTTGATCGTGGAATCTTCCAGAACCTCGACCCGCAACAGATCGCCGGATCGGATCGTATAGCCTTGTGCCTGCGCCACGCCCGCGATCGCGCTAAGCGCGAAGGCGATAAGTGCGGCGAAAAACCGTGCGTGTTTCATGATCTGTCCCATTTGCATGGAGCTTACTAGCTCGCTGTTTCTAGCAAACTGTTTCCGCCACGCTATCAAAGCCTGCAGTGCTACTCTACCGTGCGGGAAAAACCCGCAACGCAGCGTGCTTTGGCGGCTACAGTCGGTTTGTTTAGTTGGCGACGATCTTTTCATACAACTCTCGTGCCTCCTCAAGTCGCGGAATATCCGCGGCATCACCCGCCAGCTGGAAACCGCGTTCCAACTCGGCGCGCGCCTCTTCGATCCGGCCCGCGCGTTCATAGGCTGTTGCCAGGTTGAACGCCACGGTCGGATTGTCCGGCAGGCCGCGCGTCGCGGCCTGGAAATTCAGGATCGCCCGGTCGACGATGCCCTTGCGCAGCAAGATAAAGCCCAGCGTGTCCATGAAGGCGGGCACATCGCTGCCGACCAGCGCCTCGGACACCTTGTCGGCCAGCGCCAGCGATTCAGGGTCGTCGCGGTAATAGGCCAGCATGCTGGCATAGTTGTTCGCCACCGTGATGTTGCTGGGATCGGCCTCGTACAGCTTTTCATAGCCGGCGATGGCCTCGTCGATGGCGCCCTCGCGCTCAAGCTCGAGCGCGCGCAGAAGGATCAACGGCGACGCTTCGGGGAAGCGTTCCAGCGCCGACTCCAACAGGGCCGAAGCCTCGTCGGTCTGGCCATTTTCTTTCAGCAAGGAATAGAGCCGCTGGATCACGATCAGCTGGTCGGGATCTTCCTCCATCAACTGGCGGAAAATCGCGATCGCGCCCTCCAGATCACCCTGCAGCGACAGCATGTTGCCCTGCACCACGCGCAGCGCGATGCTGTCGGGGAAACGGTCGCGCAGATCGGACAGCTGCGTTTGCGCGTCATTCATTCGGCCCGACAGGATCAGGATGCGCAGCAATTGCAGCTCTGCGCCCAAATCGTCGGTGCCGTCACCGTTTTCGTCCAGCGAGTTGCGCAGGAAGACAAGGCTTTCCTCGACGCGGTTTTCCTTGAACAGGATGGTTGCCTGCAGGTTGCGAATCAGGCCGGCGGCTGCCGGATTCTCGCTGGCGATCAGGCGATTCAACAGGGCGCGGGCGGCCTCGTTATCCTCGAGCTTAAGGTGCAATTCCGCCAGCAAAGCGGCCGCTTCGAGGTTGTCGATGTTTTTGGCCACGCTTTCGCTCAGCACGCGCTCGGCCGCGCGCAACTTGCCGCGCGATACTTGGAAGCGGGCAAAAAGGATTGCCGGCTGCGGTGCGTCATTGCTGACTTCGACGGCTTGCGCCAGTCGCTGTTCGGCCAACTCCAGGTTGCCCAGCCGTTGCTGCGCCTCGGCCAGCATCAGCAACGCGTCGACGTTGCGCGGGCTTTGATCCAGCACGGCGCGCAGGTCGTTGACCGCGCCCGACGGGTTGTCATCGCGGATACGCAGCGACGCCCGCAACACCAGCGTATCCGTGTGGAACGGATCATCTTGCAGGATTTCTTCGATCAGGGTCATCGTGCGCGGCATGTTGCCCATGACGCGGTGCATGCTGGCCAGGGCAAAGCGGGCATCGTTGCGCAACTCTTCGCCCTCGGCGCGATTGACGATCGACTGCATCACGTCGGTGCTTCGGTCGGCCCCGGTTTCAAAGCGCAGCAGCGATGCCTGCGCCGCGTATTGCAGACCCAGATCTGTGCCCTCGTTCGCGGCGGCCAGTCGGTCAAGCTCGATCAAGGCCGCGGTCGGACCCTTGGTTTGGCGCAGCAGGCGAATGACCGCGAAATGCCCTTCGGGCGAGGCGTCGTCGGCGCCGGCGCGGTCGCGCAGGAAAGCCTCGGCCGCCTGCGTTTCGTTGCGCGAGTAATACCATTGCAGCAGAAGGTTCGCGACCTCGGCATCGTCGGGAAACTTGTCATACATCGACCGCAGCGCATCGCCCAAACGATCTTGTTGGCCTGCGGCGTTGAGTGCGCGCAGATGCGCCATCAGCAGCGAGCGCGAGTTCGGGTGCCGTTCAAGCAGGCGTTCGATATAGGGCAGGGCGCGGCCCGGCTCGGGGCCGGTGGCGTGCCAATCGATCATCAGGCGCAACGCGGTGTCGAGCTTGGGATTCTCGGCCAGCAGCGCCTCGGCCTCGGCGACAAGCTCGGCTGCCTTGCGGACATCCTCGGCCTCTTTCGCGTCGTGATACTCGATCATGATCGCCAGGGCCTGGTTGGCGGGGTCGTCGGGGGCAAGGGCCAGCGCCTCGTTGCCGTGGCGGCGCACCTCGTCCCAGGTGCGGGTGTCCAGCGCGATTTCGGCCAGAATGCGGCGCACTTCGACCGTGTTGGGGTATTGCTCGATCAGGCGCAGGTACTGGGCGTAGGCCTTCTTGATCTGATTCTCTTGTAGCAGCACATCGCCATAGCGCTTGCGGGCCTCGAAATGCGTTTCGTCGTTCTGAAGCGCCGTGCGCAATTCGATCATCGCGCGCGCGGTGTCGCCCTCGTCCAAAAGCTCGAGGGCAGATTGATAGTGTCGTTCCGCGCGCTCTTCGGTATCGAGGCATCCGGCCAAGGCGGCGCAGCAGACAAAGGCAAAGGCGATTCTACGCATGAGGTTCCCAATTTTTCCCGACAATTAACATTACTATAACAGGTGTTAACATGCTGCCGGTTTCGCGCCAATTTAATAGGCCTTTGCGGTAAATAGCTGTCGAAATCGTGACAATTCGCGGGTTTCTAGTTAGGGTAGAAAGTCTTGCGGCCATCGTCGGTTCTGTTGGCGCTTGGCTGCGAGATGGCATAGGGTGCCCAAAAAATGTGCAGCGAAAATCTGTTGCAAGGCAAGGTGTAAGACCATGAATTGCGCATTCGCCAGCCTGCGGGTTGAATGATCCTTGGGGGCCGTTGCTAAGAGGTGGCTTGGTTCCTATAACCGTTTGGGGCTTTTGCTTTTTACGTATTATCCGGTGCCCGACGGGGCACGCACATGCACGACCAAGGTGAAGGTCACTGAATGAGTTTTACTCTACAAAGCGTTTTGGACCATTTCGGCCTCGAACAGCGGCCCTTTACGTTGGTGCCGGACCCCGGATTCGTCTTCATGTCGACCGAGCACAGGCGCGCGCAGGCGGTGCTGGATTATGGCATCATGTCCTGCGCGCCGATCACGCTGATCACCGGTGAAATCGGGGCTGGGAAAACGACCATCCTGCGCGATCTGCTGACCCGGACCAGCGACGAGCTGACCGTGGGGCTGATCGCCAATGCCTCGCCCGCCGACCGGGTCGAAATGATCAAGCTGGTTCTTTACGCCCTGGGGCAAGAGGTGCCCGAGTCGAACAGCTATGCAAAGCTGTACGGGCAGCTTGAGGCGTTTCTTGTCGACGAGTATCGCGCAGGCCGACGCGTCGTGCTGATTTTCGACGAGGCGCAGAATCTCGATGCGGAATCGCTCGAACATCTGCGGATGCTGACCAACATCAATTTCGCCGAGCACGAGCTGGTTCAGCTGGTTCTGATCGGCCAGACAGAGCTGCAGAACACCGTGTCGCATCCTGATCTGCGGCAGCTTGCGCAGCGGATTTCGGCCAATGCCTACGTGCCGGCCTTGTCCGAGGACGATATCGGGAACTATGTCGAACACCGGCTGTCCATCGCCGGGGCGACCCGCCCATTGTTCGAGCCGGACACTTACCCGATGATCTATCAGGCCACGGGTGGCGTGCCGCGGTTGGTGAACCAGATTTGCGATTACGGGCTGCTTTATGCCTTTGGCGAGGGTGCCGATACGGTGACCCCGGCGCATCTTGCGGCCGTGCTTGAGGATGACTTCATTATGGGGGTCGGCAACGACAAAAGGGCCGCCCTTGTTTCGTCGCGCTCTCAGGCTGCGCTGGCCGAGGCCGCGCCCGAGGATGAACATGACACAGCAAACTGATATGGCAGCGTGATGGACTTTTCGGTTTATTGGCAACTGTTCCGTCGGCGCCTGCCCCTGGTCATTTTCCTGACCATGATCGGTACGGGTATCGGCATCTGGCTGGCGATGACCTTGCCGGCGATCTACAAATCCGAGGCCATCCTGGTGGTCGAGTCCGGGCAGATCCCCGATGAAATGGCATCCAGCACGGTTCAAACCGGCGAGATCGAAGCCCTGCAAATCATTCGACAGCGCATCCTGAGCCGCGAGGTTCTGCTGGAACTGGCCAATGACCTGAACATCTATGCCGCCGAGCCTAACATGGGCGCCGATGCCAAGGTCGACAACATGCGCGAACGGATCGAAATCAGCACCCGTGGCGGGCAGGTCACAAGGCGCGGGCCGCGGGACGCCACCATCGTGACGGTGGGCTTTTCGGCGCAAAACCCCGACCTGGCGGCGAACACGGTCAACCAGCTTGTGACGCTGATCTTGCAGACCAACCTGGAAATGCGCACCGCGGTTGCCGAGCAGACGCTGGAATTTTTCACCCAAGAAGTTGACCGCTTCGAAGCGGAATTGAGCCAGATGAGCTCGCAAATCCTGGCCTTCCAGGAAAACAACCTCGAAGCTTTGCCGGATAGTTTGGAGTTTCGGCGCGAACGACTGGCCCGGTTGCAGGAACGGTTGCAGCAGCTCGAGCGCGAGCAGGCCACGCTCCAAGATCGCCGCGCGCAGTTGGTGACGTTGTTCGAAACCACTGGCTCGACCCAGGTCGACGGGTCGAACCGTATTATCCGCCCCAGCGCACGCCCGCAGGTGCGACCGGCCGAACAGCGCCTGGCCGAACTGCGGGGAGAATACGCTTCGCTTTCGGCGGTCCTGTCCGAGAACAACCCGCGCATGGCGTTGCTGCGCTCGCAGATCGCCGCCGCCGAAGAGCTTGTCGCCTCTTTGCCGCCAATCGAAGAAGAGCAGACAGGAGAGGGCGAAACCAACGCGGCGCGGTCGCTGTATGAAATCCAGCTGGCGGATCTGGATGCGCAGATCGTCTATATCCAGGAACAAAAAGAATCGACCCAGGCGCAGATCGCCGAATTGCGTCGCTCGATCGAGGCGACCCCGGGCAATGCCGTGACGCTGGCCGCGCTCGAGCGGTCATACTCGGCCCTGCAAGAGCAATATCGCCAAGCCGTTGCAAACCGTGCCCGGGCTGAAACCGGCAGCATGATCGAGTCGCTGTCGCGCGGTCAGCGCATTACCGTGGTGGAACAGGCTGTCCCGTCCGAGAACCCCGACAGCCCAAACCGCCCGGTCGTCACCATCGCGGGCTTTGCCTCGGGGCTTGGCCTGGCCGTGGCGATTGCGCTGTTGCTTGAACTGCTCAATCGCTCGATCCGCCGCCCCGAAGACCTGCACAAGGCCCTTGGCGTCGAGCCGTTCGCGACGATCCCGTATATCGAAACCCGCGGCGAAACGATCAATCGCAACCTTCAACGCGTCGTTATTGCCCTGATCGTGGTTACGACGGTTGTTGGTGGGCTGTGGTTCGTGGATCGGAACGTGCGGCCGCTGATCCCGCTGCTGGAACAGTATGTGGGCTCAGTTTTCTGATGGCTCTGGCGTAGGCGGAAAAATTCATGGAACGACTTCACGCTGCAATCGAAAAAGCCCGGAAGGATCAAACCGGCCCGTCCAGCCGCATCGTTGGGGGACGCTCGGGGCGTGATGCAGATGACAAGTGGCAGGCGCTGCCGAGACAGGAATTGTCGGCGAAGGATTTGCAGCGCAATCGCATCTACACGGTCGAAGCCACGCAAGAGGCGGTGGCCTTTGACATCCTACGCACCCGCACGCTGCGGTATATGCAAAAGATGGGGTGGAAACGGTTGGCGATAACCTCGCCCACGGCGTCCTGCGGCAAAAGCACGATTTCGCTGAACCTGGCCTTCGCCATGGCGCGGCAGGCAAAAACGCGCACCGTGCAGATGGAGATCGACATGCGACGGCCCAGCCAGCACAAGTTGCTTGGGCTTCAGAAGAGCGGGCGCATTCCCTCGGGCGGCGTTGGCGCGCTTTTTTCGGGCGAGGTGGATTTCAGCGCGGTATCCTGGCGTTATGGCGACAGGCTTGCGATGACCACGAATGAAAAACCGGTCGGCAATGCGTCGGATCTTTTGCTTGGGAACACCGTCGCGGATGTTCTGCACGAGATCGAAGACAGCTATCAGCCGGATATCATGATTTTCGATATGCCGCCGATGCTGGTTAACGACGACACGCTGGCGTTTCAGCAGCATGTCGATTGCGCGCTTTTGGTCGCTGCCGCCGAACAAAGCACGGCGGCCGAAATTGATCGTTGCGAGCGTGAACTGGCCGCGCAAACCAACTTTTTGGGCGTTGTGCTGAACAAATGCCGCCTGCATTCCAACGATGGGCGATACGGCTACGATTACTCGTACGGATACTAGGAAAGTACTGATGCCGAGAAACAAGAAAGGCGGCCGATATGGCCGCCTTTGTTCTTGGCATCTGGTGTCGCGCTTCAGGCGGCTTGCAGATCGGTCCGGTTGCGACGCTTGCGGATAACCACGCCAAAGCCAAGCGCGCTGAGCATCAGCAGGATCGCGGGCGGCACGGGAACGGTTGTCAGCGACGTGAACGACGTGGACAGGAATGCGCGCGGATCCCAGTCATGGGTCACGGTCAGAACCAGCGTTTCGCCCGGGTTCATGACGATCGAAAACGGCCCGGTCGAGCTCATCAGTTGCGAATTCATCGTGGTCGAGCTGAGCGAGAAAGTCGCCCCGTTCAAGCCGTTAATGAAGAACTGGCCAAGAACAAAGGTGCCCGCATGGGCAAAGTCGTTCGTGATGTTGATCTGGAACTGGCCCGGTCCCACGTTAAAGCCACCGGCGATGAGCCCGGAAAAGCCATCCGAGAACAGGAAGGTGTCATCGGGTTGAAGCGACGGCGGAACGAAATACAAGTCGCCAAAACTGGAGCCCGCCGAGGGGCCGCCTTGACGACCCGACGGATTGGCCTGCAATGCCATCGCTGCGGCCGGCATCAAAACCAGCGCCAGGACCGCCAAAGATTTTTTCATGTAGCCGAGAACCGACATAATAACTTCCTACTAAGGATTTGGTTTTCATTAACGTTATACCTTAGTTGAACGGATTCTTCAAAAAGATCGAGGAAGTTTTGGCCCGATATTTCCGGATATTGGCGGATTTGGGCAAAAATAGGTCAGATTTCAGGAAAAACAGCAGCTTGTCGGGCTTGCACCGTGTCTGTGACAGTATTTGCGAAGCTTCATTGGGGGGGCCAAAACGAATCGGCCTAATGGCAGACGTTTAGGGGGTTGGCAGGCTTGAGAATGCGCCCGACAAAAACGTTTAGGGCGGCCAAAGGCCACCCTAGACGTTGATAAGTCGGACAGAATACGCGGTAGTTACGCGGTAAGTGTCCGACGCTTGCGCATCACTGCGGTCAGGCCAAGCGCCGACATCAGCAGAATGATACCTGCCGGCAGCGGCACTGCGTTCAGGCGGGCGCCCAGAACGTCACCGGCGCTCAGAGCGTCGTAGAACACGGTCAGCGTGTAGGTCTGGCCTGCTGCCAGAGCGACCGAGAACGGACCGGTTGCCGTCACACCACCGGGCTCGAACGAGAAGGAGCCACCGGGGAACGAGTTGTTCAGGTAAATTTCGCCGAAGCTGAACGTCCAGGTCGATGCAGCGTTGTTGGTCACGTTGATCGAAAAGTTGCCCGCAGCTTCGGGGTTGACGGCCACGGCCACCAGGCCCTGCGAACCATCGGTTACATTATATGTGTCGCCAGCGGCCAGGTCGCTGCCAAAGGTCAGCGCCGATGCCGAAACCGGCGCAATGGCGATGGCAGCCGCAGCTGCCAGCATCTTCAATGAGGTTTTCATAGTTTCATCCAACTTATCATTAACAACTCTTAACGTTTTAACGCATGGCGCGGCTTCTGCCAAGAAATTCGAGCAAAAAGGGCTGAAAAGTGGCCAGATTTGAAAATTTGGGACTTTTTTGAGGTGTTTTTGCCCGATTCATGCTCATGAATCGTGCATGGCCTTGCCGAGCCGACAACCGTAGATTGGTCGACCGCGCACCATAAAGTAGAAAATCGAAAAATAGAATCACTTATTGACCTTGCACTGTCTGGTCTGCAGCAAGACGCAAAACACCGATTACGAGGTGCTTTGCGTCTTGCGGGGGGCGCGTTAAACCGCGTCCGGCCCCAACTTCCATTCGTGCGCGTTAACCATCTGCGGCGTGCCCGCGATCACGCGATATGCCGCTTGCAATGGCAGCGCGGAACCGTCCGGTGCGCAGTCGGTCCAAAAGACCGCCCTGGTGAAACCGCCAGTGTATTGTCCGCCGAACAAAGTGAACACCGAGCGGTCAAATACACCGCTGCTTGCGATACCGTTTTGCGACCAAAGCAGCGCCCCGGCGCCATCGCGCAGCCACATCTTTCCATCCGCCGGATCGCTGAAATCCACGGCGAAAGTCAGCGTGGTTTCCTCGCCATAGGTTACGGTGTGGGCGTTGATCTGGATGCTGCCGACCCCGTTCGGATCGCGGGCCCGCACCCGCACCCGCCCATTGGTCGAATGCAATGACAAAGACACCGGGTCCAGCGATCCATAGCTGATAAGGTTCTGATACGAACTCGGCACCCATCCCGACACAGGCGTAAAGGTCAGCTGCATCGTCACCTTGTTGGTCACGCTGGACCACGGCGTATTGATGCTGTCGGGATAGGACTCGTCTTGCCAGGTGCTGGCT
>JAASTF010000109.1 GCA_021767525.1 Paracoccaceae bacterium | reverse complement strand
CCAGAAGGGCGAGACGGTCAATCCCCATTCGGACACCGAATATACCGACTGGGAGGCGCTGGGCGCGATCCTGCAGGACTGGGCCGGGACCGCCGGCTGAGCGGGCTCAGAGGTCGGTGCGCAGGTGCCACAGCTCGGGGAACAGCTCGACCTCGAGCATACGTCGCAGATAGCTGACGCCGCCCGTGCCCCCGGTGCCGCGCTTGAACCCGATCACCCGTTCCACAGTGGTCACGTGGTTGAACCGCCAGCGGCGGAAATAATCCTCGAAATCCACCAGTTTTTCGGCCAGTTCATACAGCTCCCAATGCTGTTTGGGGTCGCGGTAGACCTGCGCCCAGGCGGCGGCGACGGCCGGATCGGGCGACCAGGGGCGCGACAGATCGCGGGCCAGCACCGCATCGGGCAGGGGGATCGACGCGTTCAACAGCCGCAGCGCTACGTCGTAAAGCGAGGGCTGGGCCAGTTCATCGCGCAGCATCTGCGCGATTTCGGGGCGGTGGTCATGCGGGCGCAGCATGGCGGCGTTTCGGTTGCCCAACATGAATTCGATCTGCCGATACTGGTAGGATTGAAAGCCCGAGCTTTGCCCCAGCGCGTCACGAAACGCGGTGTAATCGCTGGGCGTCATGGTGCGCAGCACGTCCCAGGCGCTGTTCAGCTGTTCGAATATCCGCGCGACCCGCGCCAGCATCTTGAAGGCGGGGCGCGTGTCGCCCGTGGCCAGCGTACGGCGGGCGGCGGCGATTTCGTGGATTGCCAGCTTCATCCACAGCTCGGAGGTTTGGTGCTGGATGATGAACAGCATCTCGTCATGGGTGTCGGTCCAGGTTTGTTGGGCCGAAAGCACGCTGTCGAGATGCAGGTAATCGCCGTAGGACATGCGCCCGTCGGTTTGCATCTGGGCGCCTTCGCGGGCGGGATCGTAAGGGTCTGTCATGATGTGTCTCCTGGTCTGAAGGGTAGCGTGGGACAGGGCCCCGCGTCACCTGTTCAGGCAGGACATCGCGGCGATCCGGCGCCACAGCGCGACCCAGCCAGCGGGTTGGCACAGCGGCAGATGGTATGTGTCCGCGCGGTGCATTACGTCACCTTGGCGCGGGTCTTGTATGCGTCCGCGTCCCACAGACGGTTGGTCATCACGTCGGCGATGATGTTCACAGCGGCGTCCACGTCGCCTTCGTCGATGTAAAGCGGGGTGAAGCCGAAGCGCATGATGTCGGGCGCGCGGAAATCGCCGATCACGCCCCGCGCGATCAGCGCCTGGATCGCCGCGTAACCCTCTGGGAAGGCAAAGGAAACCTGGCTTCCGCGCTGCGCCGCATCGCGTGGCGAGGCGAGGCGCAGCATGGGGCAGGCTGCTTCGACGCCGGCGATGAACCGTTCGGTCAGGGCGACGGATTTGGCGCGGACCTGCGCCATGTCGGTCATGTCCCAGATATCCAGAGCAGCGTCGAGTGCAGCCAGCGCCAGGATCGGTGGGGTGCCGACGCGCATCCGCTGAATTCCCTTTGCGGGGCGGTAGTTTAGCTCGAAATCAAATGGCGCGTCGTGGCCCAGCCAGCCGGACAAGGCAGGGAGGGCGGCGTTGGCGTGGCGCGGGTTGACGTAGATGAAGGCGGGGGCGCCGGGGCCGCCGTTGAGGTATTTATAGGTGCAGCCCACGGCGAAATCGGCATCGGCGCCGGCCAGATCGACGGGCGTGGCGCCGGCGGTGTGGGCCAGATCCCAGACGGTGACCACACCATGTTGATGTGCCTTGGCCGTCAGACGCTTCATGTCGTGCATCCGGCCGGTGCGGTAATCGACCTCGGTGATCATCATCACCGCCACCTCGTCGGTGATCGCGTCCTCGACCTCTTCGGGGGCGACGACGCGGAGTTCGTGGCCTTGATCGAGAAAGGAAATCAGCCCCTCGGCCATGTAGAGATCGGAGGGAAAATTGCCGCTATCCGACAGGATGACCCGGCGATTTTCGTTTAGTTTCAATGCGCTGGCCAGGGCCTGGTAGACCTTGATCGACAGCGTGTCGCCCATCACCACATGCCCGGGCTGCGCGCCGATCAGGCGGGCGATGCGGTCGCCCACGCGGGTGGGTTGATCCATCCAGCCGGCCTTGTTCCAGCCGGTAATCAGCATCTCGCCCCATTCGTTCTGCATCACCTGCGCCATCCGGTCGGAGGCGTGTTTTGGCAATGGTCCCAATGAGTTACCGTCAAGGTAAATCACACCCTCGGGCAGGTGAAAACGGGCCTTGGTGGCGGCGAAATCGGTCATGGCGGCTCCCGTCGGCAAGATATTTCATGCTTGAAGTATCTGGGCCTGCATAGCGTCTCGGCAACCCCAAGTCCAGCGGTGCACAACACATGCACATGTCATGCACATCCGATGCAGATGCGGGCCCGTATGGTTTTTCCCGGGAACCACCGAAAACGCCCCCGCAGGACGCGGGGGCGCCGAGGGCCGAAAGGGCCTGAACAGGATCAGCCGATCAGCCCGTTATCGTCACGCTTGACCGCGATCACCGACGAGCGGGGCAGGCCGCTGCCGTCGGGCCAGCTGCCGCCCGGGTGCTGAATGCCGACGAAAGCGGTGCGCCGATCCGCCGACCAGCACAGGCCCGTCACCTCGCTGCCCTTGGGCCCGGTCAGGAATCGCACGATTTCACCGGTCGCCGGGTCGCCCACCAGCATCTGGTTGTTGCCCATTCCGGCGAAATCCTCCTCGTTGCTGTCGTCGCCATCGGTCTGGATCCAGACCAGCCCGTGGCTGTCGAAGGCCATCCCGTCGGGCGAGTTGAACAGGTTGCCCGCGTTCACATTCTCGGACCCGCCGTAGATATTGTTGTAAACCTCGGGGTTGCCGGCCATGACGTAAAGATCCCAGTCGAACGCATCGCTGGTGTGATCGTCATCCGCCGGGCGCCAGCGCACGATCTGGCCGTAGCGGTTGGTTTCGCGCGGGTTGGGGCCATTGACGGGGGTTTCGTCGCCACCCGCGTTGGGTTTGACGCCGCGGTTCTTGTTGTTGGTCAGGCAGCAATAGGCCTCGACCGCGTGGGGGTTGGCGGCGATCCATTCGGGGCGGTCCATCGTGGTGGCACCCACCTTAGAGCCAGCCATGCGTGTGAAAATCAGGATCTCGGCCAGCTCCATCCCTGTCGTTTCGGGCGTCAGCGCCAACCACTCGCCGGTGCCGTCATCGTTGAACTTGGCGGCATACAGCGTGCCCTCGTCCAGCAAGCCATCGGTCGGCCCGCCCGGCACGTAGACGCCGTTCGACACGAATTTATAAAGGAACTCGCCGCGCTCATCATCGCCCATGTAAACGACAACGCGGCCATCCGGGGCGACCACAACCTCGGCATTTTCGTGCTTGAAGCGGCCCAGCCCGGTATGCTTGACGGGCGTGCTGTCTGGGTCGGTCGGGTCGATTTCGACGACCCAGCCGGCGCGGTGCGGCTCGTGCGGGTTTTTCGACACGTCGAACCGCGCGTCCCACTTGTGGTAATCGTATCCCCAACCCTGCGGCCCGATGCCATAGCGGGCATAGCCTGCTTCCAGTTGCACCGGCTTTTGATCCTGCGCCTCTTCGGTCGAGCCGAAATAGCCGTTGAAGTTCTCTTCGCAGGTCAGGTAGGTGCCCCAGGGCGTGCGCCCCGAGCCGCAATTGTTCAGCGTGCCCAGCGACATGGTGCCAGTCGGGTCGGCCTCGGTCTTCAGCAGGTCATGGCCCGCGGCGGGCCCCACGATCTTCATTGGTGTGTTGTGGTGAATGCGGCGGTTGAAGGGGCTGTCTTTTACCACCTCCCAGCCGTTTTCGCCCTCGCGGATTTCCATCACGGTGACGCCTTGCAGGTTTTGCAGCTTGCGCACGTCGCCCGCGTTGGCGGGTGTGCCTTCTTGCGAGGCGGGCAGGTTGATCCGGCGGTTGGTGTATTCGTGGTTGATGGCGATCAGCTGATGCCCCTGAAAGCTGAAGGTTTCCATCCCGTCGGTGTTTTCACCGAACACCATGTCCGAGCCGTCGACCGGCCCGCCATCGGTCACGTCATAGCCATCGGCCGCCGACATCAGCGGATCGCCCCAGCGCGCCAGCACCTGCCAGGAATAGCCCTGCGGCACGTGCACGTCGAAATCGGTTTGAATCGGGATCGGGGTAAAGGCAAAGCGCGACGCGGCCTGCGCCTGCGCCGATGTGCCCGACAGCAGGCCGCTGCCCATCGCCGCCGCGCCCGAGCCGAAGGCCAGAACGCCGCCCAGGAAACCGCGGCGCGAGATCGCGCGTTCGACCACGCGATCAAAATCGTTTTCCTGGGGGCGGGGGAAATTCTGTTCGTCCCAGTCGTCGGCGGACAGGTCGTGGGTGTCGATCTGGCTCATTCGCGCTCTCCTGCGGTGGATGGATTTACCCATCCGATTAGCCAGATTCGCTGACAGTTCTGTGACAGTCGGCAGGGCGTCAGCGCCCCACCACCTGGCCCCCCGCGATCATGATTTCCTGCCCGTTCACCGATTCCGACCCCGGCTGGCACAGCCACAGCGCGGCGGCGGCGACCTCTTCGGGGGCGATCAGGCGCTTGTGGCGGTTCGACTCGACCATGATCTGTTTCGCCTCTTCCGCCGAGATCCCGGCGCGGTCCTTGATGGCGTCGACATTGCGCGTGACGATCGGCGTGTCGACATAGCCCGGGCAGATCGAGTTGAAGGTATAGGGCTGGCCCAGGAAATCCTCGCCCAAGCTGCGCATCATCCCGATCACCCCGTGTTTCGACGCCGAATAGGCGCCGCCGCCAGGCAGGCCGCGCACGCCGGCGATGGAGCTGACGGCCAGAACCCGGCCCCAATCGGTGCCCAGCATCGAGCGCATCCCTTCGCGGATGGTAAAGAACGCGCCGTCCAGGTTGGTGGCCATGATGCGGCGCCAGAAGTCGGTCGAGGATTTGTGCAGCTTGCGCCCCTCGGCGATGCCGGCATTGGCGACGATGATCTGCAGCGGCCCGCGCGCGTCCACGGCGGCGTCGATCACGTCGCGCACCTGGCCCTCGTCCGTCACGTCCATCGCCATCGGGTGCAGCCCGTCGGTGGCGACCTCTTGCAGCACCTCGAGCCGGCGGCCGGTGATGGTGACCTGCGCGCCCTCGGCGGCCAGCGCGCGGGCGATGGCCAGGCCGATGCCGGTGCCGCCGCCGGTGACGATGGCGTGTTTTCCCTGAATGCTCATGTCGTTCCCTCCCTCGGATTGCTGGGCGCAGGTTAGCGGCTGGCGGCGCGCTGACAAGCCGCGCCGTTGCGTCCGTATGCCGGGGCACACATTGCTTTACTTTGGTATTCACATCTGTGAATTTGTCGCGCAATCGACCAGGGAGGATGACATGGCACGATTCACGACCCTTTTGGCGGCCCTTGTGATGGGCGCGGGCGCAGCGGCGGCGCACGAGGATATCGCCGACAAGTACCCGCAATCGGAGCTTTATAACAAGCCGGTCGAGTTCTATCCCGGTGTCTGGTCGGCCATTGGCGCCACCGCGCCGCCGACCTATGAAAACTCGGGCCATAACAACAACCTGTCCTTTATCGTCACCGGCGATGGGGTTGTGGTGATCAATGGCGGCGCCTCTTACCGGCTGGCAAAGGCCCTGCATGACGAGATCAAGCAGGTCACCGATCAGCCGGTGAAGCTGGTGATCAACGAAAACGGCCAGGGCCACGCGATGCTGGGCAATTCCTACTGGGCCGAGCAGGGTGTGGATATCCTGGCCCATGCGGATGCCATCGAGGCGTTCAAGACGGATGCGGATTTCATCCTTCAGGGGATGGAGCGGTATAACCGCGACAAGGCCGAGGGCACGACGATCGCCATTCCGAACCTGTCGTTCGAGGACAAATACGTGGTCGAGATGGGCGACAAGGTGATCGAGGTGATGTATCTGGGCCCGTCGCACGACCCGGGCGATACGCAGGTCTGGCTGCCCGGGCAAAGCGTCATGATCGCGGGCGACATCGCCTTTCACGAACGCATGCCGCCGATTTTCCCCGAAACGGACACAGATGCCTGGATCGACACGTTCGAAGGGCCGTTCGCGGCGCTGAACGCCACCTACGTGATCCCCGGCCACGGCCATCCCACGACGATGGAGATGGTGACCCGCGGCACCGTCGATTACCTGCGCGACCTGCGCGAAAAGATCGGCGCGCATATCGACGAAGGTGGCGATCTGGCCAGTGCGTATTATGTCGACCAGTCGCGGTGGGAATACATGGACACGTTCGAGGAACTGGCGACCAAGAATGCCGGGCGCGTGTTCGAAGAGATGGAATGGGAATGATGGGGCCAGACCGGGCATGACCCTGCGCCAGTGGATCGACCTGCCGCCTGTCTGGCTGCTTGGGGCCTTGGTGCTGGCTTGGGCGCAGGGGCACTATTGGCCGCTGGAGCTGTCATTCGGCGGCGCCTGGGCCGATTTCCTGGGTGGCCTGCTGGTGGGCGGCGGCGTGCTGCTGATGCTGCTGGCGGTCTACGAGATGCGCCGCCAGCGCACCACGGTGATCCCGCACCAAGAGGCCGACCGGCTGGTGACCAGCGGTATTTTCAAGCGCACGCGCAACCCGATCTACCTGGGTGACCTGCTGATACTGGCGGGGTTCATCCTGCGGTGGGATTCGGTTCTGGCGCTGCCCTTGCTGCCGATTTTCGCCTGGATCATCGAGCGCAGATTCATCATACCCGAGGAAAACCGCCTGCGGCGCAAATTCCGGGCAGATTTTGCCCGCTACGAACGCAAGACGCGGCGTTGGGTTTGACATTCCGCGACATTTTGGCAATCGAAGGCGACAGATATCTTTGCAAATGTTGCGCGAAGAATTTAAACAGCAGGGCCGCCCCCGAACGGGTGGCCAAAACGTATCTGCCTAGAAAGGGGATGGTTAGGTGAAAATCGGAACGCCAAAGGAAGTCTACGAGGGCGAGGCGCGCGTCGCCATGACGCCCGAGTCGGCCCAGGCCTTGCAAAAGCTGGGATATGACTGCGCGATCGAAACCGGGGCCGGCGCGTTGGCCGGATTTACCGACGCGGCCTATGAAGAGGCCGGGGTCGAGGTGGTGAAAACCGCCGCCGCGCTGTGGAAGGACTGCGATATCATCGCCAAGGTCCGCGTGCCCAACGACACCGAGATGAAGCGCCTGCGCGAAGGCCAGACCCTGATTTCCTTCTTCAACCCGGCCGGGAATGAAAAGGGCCTGGAGGCGGCGAAGAAAAAGGGCGCCAACGTGATCGCCATGGAAATGGTGCCGCGTATCAGCCGCGCGCAGAAGATGGACGCGTTGAGCTCGATGGCGAATATCGCGGGCTATCGCGCGGTGATCGAGGCGGGCAACAATTACGGCCGTTTCTTCACCGGGCAGATCACCGCCGCGGGCAAGGTTCCCCCCGCCAAGGTGCTGGTCGTGGGTGCGGGTGTGGCGGGTCTGGCCGCCATCGGCGCCGCCACCAGCCTGGGCGCGATCACCTATGCGTTCGACGTGCGGCCCGAAGTGGCCGAGCAGGTGGAATCGATGGGCGCCGAGTTCGTCTATCTGGATTTCGAGGAAGAGCAGGAAGACGGCGCCTCGACCGGCGGCTATGCCAGCGTGTCGAGCCCTGAATTCCGCGAGGCGCAGCTGGCCAAGTTCCGCGAGCTGGCGCCCGACATGGACATCGTGATCACCACGGCGCTGATCCCCAACCGCGAAGCGCCCGAGCTGTGGACCGAGGACATGGTCAAGTCGATGAAGCGCGGCAGCGTGATCGTCGACCTGGCGGCCGAAAAGGGCGGCAACTGCAAGCTGACCGTCGCGGATGAGAAGATCGAGACGGAAAACGGCGTGATTATCATCGGGTACACCGATTTCCCCAGCCGGATGGCGGCGCAGGCCTCGAGCCTGTACGCCACCAACATCCGCCACATGATGACCGATCTGACGCCCGAAAAGGACGGCAAGATCGTGCACAACATGGAAGATGATGTGATCCGCGGCGCGACCGTGACACACGATCACGAAATCACCTGGCCGCCGCCGCCCCCCAAGGTGCAGGCGATTGCCGCGCAGAAAAAGGAAAAGCCCAAAGAGCTGACGCCCGAGGAAAAGCGCGAACAGGAAATCGCGGCCTTCAAGGCGCAGACCAAGCAGCAGGTGACCCTGCTGGCCATTGGTGCCGCGCTGGTGCTGGGCGTGGGGCTGATCCCAGGCATGCCGGCCAGCTTCATGCAGCATTTCATCGTTTTCGTTCTGTCCGTCTTTGTCGGCTTCCAGGTGATCTGGGGCGTGGCGCATTCGCTGCACACGCCGCTGATGGCCGTGACGAACGCGATCTCGTCGATCATCATCCTGGGCGCGCTGATCCAGATCGGCTCGTCCTCGATGCTGATCACGCTGTTGGCCGCCCTGGGCATTTTCATGGCCGCGATCAACATCTTCGGCGGCTTCCTTGTCACCCGGCGCATGCTCGCCATGTTCCAGAAATCCTAAGGGAGGCGCAGCCATGGAATACGCATTCACGATTGCGGCCTATGCGGTCGCAGCGGTTCTTTTCATCCTGTCGCTGGGCGGCCTTTCGGGGCAGGAAAGCGCGAAACGCGCCGTGTGGTACGGCATTGTCGGCATGGGCATCGCCGTGCTGGCCACGCTGATCGGGCCGGGGCAGGGGCTGTGGCTGGCCTCGCTTGTGCTGATCGCGCTGGGCGCGGCGGTGGGCTATCAGCTGGCCACCCGGGTCGAGATGACCCAGATGCCCGAGCTGGTGGCCATCATGCACAGCCTGGTGGGCCTGGCCGCGGTGTTCGTCGGTTTCAACGCCGACATCACCATCAACATGGTCGAGGCCGCCAAGGCGGCGGGCGACGCCGTGGACGGAACCTTTGCCGAGCTGGTGGCCAAGAAATCCAGCGTCGAGATCGGCATTCTGAAGGTCGAGCTGGTGCTGGGCATCTGGATCGGCGCGGTGACCTTCACCGGCTCGCTCATTGCCTATGGCAAGCTAGCGGGCAAGGTCGACTCGGCGGCAAAAAAGCTGCCCGGCGGGCATATCCTGAACGCGGGTGCCGCGGCGCTGTCGGTGATCCTGGCAGTCATGTATCTGAGCGATGCGGGCAGCTGGACGCTGATGCTGTTGACGCTGCTGGCGCTGTTCATCGGCTATCACCTGATCATGGGCATCGGCGGCGCCGACATGCCGGTGGTGGTGTCGATGCTGAACAGCTATTCCGGCTGGGCGGCGGCGGCCATCGGTTTCAGCCTGGGCAACGACCTGCTGATCGTGGTGGGCGCGCTTGTGGGCAGCTCGGGTGCGATCCTGTCCTACATCATGTGCAAGGCGATGAACCGCAGCTTCATCAGCGTGATCCTGGGTGGCTTCGGTGGCGCCGCGGGCGAGCAGATGGCCGTTGAGGGCGAGCAGATCGCCATCGACGCCGACGGTGT
>JAASTF010000004.1 GCA_021767525.1 Paracoccaceae bacterium | reverse complement strand
CGGGCCGGCGGGATTGGCGGCGTGGGCCTGCTGGTGATCCTGGCCGTCGGGTATTTCGCCGGTATCGACGTGACGCCGCTTTTGCAAGGCCAGGCGCCGGGCGGCCAAGCGACACAAACCCGCCAGATCAGCCCCCAAGAGCAGCGCGCGGCCGAATTCACCTCGCGCGTGCTGGCCACCACCGAAGAGGTCTGGGGCCAGGTCTTTCCCGCGCAGCTTGGCCGGGAGTACACGCCGCCCGTTCTGGTGTTGTATTCCGGGGTCACGCAATCGCCCTGTGGCGGGGCCAGTGGCGCCACCGGCCCGTTCTATTGCCCGGCGGATCGCAAGGCGTATCTGGATACCGAATTCTTTTCGACCCTGTCGCAACAGCTGGGCGCGCGTGGCGATTTCGCGGCCGCCTATGTGATAGCACATGAGGTGGCCCACCATGTCCAGAACGAGCTGGGCATCCTGGGCCAGGTCAATGATCGGCGCCAAGCGGTGGGTCAGTCGCAGGCCAATGCGCTGACCGTGCGGCTGGAACTGCAGGCCGATTGCCTGTCGGGCGTCTGGGCCCGTGCCGTCGATGGGTTGCTGGAACCCGGCGACATCGAAGAGGCGCTGAACGCCGCGCGCATGATCGGTGACGACCATTTGCAAAAACGCGCCGGACGGGTGCCGCAGCCGCATACCTTTACCCACGGCACCAGCGCACAGCGCGCACGTTGGTTTGCCCGCGGTTTCGACAGCGGCGATTTGCGCCAGTGCGACACCTTCGGGGCAGAAAGGCTCTGACCGATGAGCCAGATGGTCATCCATGCGCTGCCGGTGGCGGGGGGTATCCTGGCCATCTGCCCGCTGCCGGGCGGTGACGGCGCCTATGCCGAAGATGTCGAACACATGCGCGAATGGCAGCCGGCGCTGGTGCTGACGCTTGTCACCAAGGTCGAACTTGTCGAAGGCGGTGCCGAGGGGCTGGGCCAGGCCATGCAGGACAGCGGCAGCCGCTGGTTTCACCTGCCGATCGACGACATGGGCACGCCCGACGACACCGCAAGCGACCGCTGGCCCGAAATCAGCCGCATCGCCCTGGGCGCTTTGCGCGGCGGCGGGCGGGTTCTGGTGCATTGCAAGGCCGGCTGTGGCCGGTCGGGCATGATCGCGCTGCGTCTGATGTGCGAAGCGGGCGAAGACCCCGCCGCCGCGCTGGCGCGGTTGCGCCAAGTGCGGCCCTGCGCCATCGAAAGCGACGCGCAGATGGCCTGGGCAATCAAGGTGCGCCCGCCCGAATTCAGGCATTATCGCAACGGCTGATCTGCGATCACCCCTGCGCGATACCCCTTTGAATTTCACGCGCGCGCCCCATCTTGAACGGTGCGAACAGGAACGGAAGAGGCCGGAATGACGACATACGAAAAATCGCCCGACGCCATCGCCGCACTCAGCCCGGAAGAATTCTGGGTCACGCAGGAAAACGGCACCGAACGGCCGGGCACGGGTAAATACCTGGACAACAAGGAACCGGGCATCTACGTCGACATCGTATCGGGAGAGCCGCTTTTCGCCAGCGCTGCCAAGTATGAATCCGGTTGCGGCTGGCCCAGCTTCGTCAAGCCGATCGAACCCGGTAACGTGGTCGAACTGACAGACACCAGCCACGGCATGGTGCGGGTCGAAGTGCGTTCGCGACACGGCGACAGCCATCTGGGCCACGTGTTTCCCGACGGGCCGCGCGACCGGGGCGGCTTGCGCTATTGCATCAACTCGGCCAGCCTGCGTTTTATCCATCGCGACGACATGGAAGCCGAAGGTTATGGCAAATATATCGACCAAGTGGAGGACGTGACATGACCGAAGAACGCGCCGTTTTGGCGGGGGGCTGTTTCTGGGGGATGCAGGACCTGATCCGCAAGCTGCCTGGCGTTTTGCGCACCCGCGTTGGATATACGGGCGGGGACGTGCCCAATGCCACCTATCGCAATCATGGCACCCATGCCGAGGGGATCGAGATCATCTTTGATCCGGCCAAGATCAGCTATCGCCGCATCCTGGAATATTTTTTCCAGATTCACGATCCGACCACGCTGAACCGTCAGGGCAACGATATCGGCCTGAGCTATCGCAGCGCGATATATTACGTGGACGACGCGCAGAAGGCCGAGGCGCTGAACACCATCAAGGACGTGGAGGCATCTGGCCTGTGGCCGGGCAAGGTTGTGACCGAGGTGGAACCCGTGGGCGATTTCTGGGAGGCCGAGCCCGAGCATCAGGATTACCTGGAGCGGTTTCCAAATGGCTATACCTGCCACTTCCCGCGGCCTGACTGGGTACTGCCCAGGCGGGACGCCGCCGAATAGGCAGGGTTTGCGCCGCGCCTGCGGCGCGTCGCCGGGGCAGGGGGCTCTGCCCCCTCTGGGCCTGCGGCCCATTCACCCCCGGAGTTTTCAGGGCAAGATGAAGATCAGAAAAGGCCCGCATCGCGCGCCAGCAGCGCGGCCTGTGTACGATTGGATGCGCCGATCTTGCGATATAGCGTTTTCATGTGCAGCTTGACCGTTGGCTCCTGAACGTCCAGATCGCGGGCGATTTCCTTGTTGGATTTGCCTTGGGTCAGCCCTTCGAGCACCTGCAGTTCGCGGCGCGACAGCTTTTCGGCCATCTCGTTTTGCGGGGCTTCTTCTTCGGCGGTCATGAAGTCCAACGGGGCATACTGCTCGCCCATCGCCATGAATTTCACGGCATTCACAAGCGACTTTGCCGACAGTGTTTTAGGCAGAAAGCCCGAGGCCCCTTCGGCCAGCGCCTTTTCGGCGACCGACTTGGTGGCCACACCCGACATCAGTGCGACGTTGATGTGCGGATAGGCCTTCATCACCGCATCCATCCCGGACAGCCCGTTCATGCCGGGCATGTTGAAATCCAGCAACACAAGGTCGAACGCATCATCGTTTTTCAAGATGTCCTGCGCCTCGCCAAGATCCTTGGCGCAAACGGTTTGGATATCGCCTTGGGATTCGAGAAACATCACCAGCGTGTCACGCAACAAATCGTGGTCGTCCGCGATCAGGATTTTCATTCTACTGCCCTCTGGCACGGTCATTCGGGGACGTGCCGTTTTGTCTTAGCCATTTCCAATCCGCTGGCACGGCGCACATTTCGAAAGCGGCGCCATGCCTTTCACTCAACCTAGCCGCTTGTCGTGGCAATCTTGTGGCGAATTCTGGCGCTTTTCATGGGGATTGGGCCAAAGGGTCTGAAAAGCCTATCCGAACGGGTAGGTGCCTATCCAAATGCCAATATCGGTAGGGCATACGACTTGCAGTAGAGTGAGGGCGAGAAAAACGAAAAGGCCCACGCCCGCGTGGACCGACCCACGGATCGACGTGATCAAGGTTGCCGTCGCCAAGACCGCCCTGCCCTCGGGCCGGTCGGCGACAGGGGGTAAAGCGCCACGGCAGTCATGTAACAGGCATATTCTTATGAATCGTATCCTTTCTTCACCAGACACGACGGGCACGCGCGCGCATACCAAGCATATGGCCGTTCTGGCCGGTCTGATCCTGGCAATGGTGGCAGCGATTGGGCTGTCGCTGGATGTCGAGCGCCGCCTTGGCGAGGTGTCACTGGCGGCGGATCGCGCGCAGAGCCAGTGGAGTTCAACCCGTGCAGAACTGGCGCTGAGTGCGCTTTTGGGTGCGGCGGATGCAGCGGGAACGGACCGCGCCGAGGCACTGCGCGCGCGCGTGGCCGAGGCCCGTGTCGCGCTCGACGCGCTGATCGCGTCCCCTGCGGCAGAGGGGGCGGCGACAGGCACGCGCACGGCGCAAGCGATCGAGGATGCGGCCACGCTGACCACCGACCTTGACGCCTTGGAAGGCAGGGGCGATGCCGCGCTGGTTGCGGCGGCGCCGATGATCGCCGCAAGGGCACAACCGCTGCTGACGGAGTTCTCGGACCTTTCGCGCCTTTCGGCGCTGAACGCGGCGCGTCAGGCCGAAAACGACCGCAGCGCCATCAGCCGCACGCTTTACCGCATGGCTGCCACGGCGGTCAGCCTTGTGCTGATCCTCTCGGTCTTTTCGGTCGTTCTGTTGCGTCTTTCGCGGCGCGCGCAGGACCAGGCCGAGGAACAGCGCGAAACCGCCTTGCGCCTGCACAAGATCCTTGAAACGTCGCTGGACGCGGTGCTGGTGTTCGATGGCAAGGGGCGGATCGGGGCCTACAACGCCGCCGCCGAAACGATCTTTGGCTACACCGCCGACGAGGCTCTGGGCGCCAATCTGGCCGCGCTGGTGGTGCCGGAAGACCGCAAACCCGCCTTCGAGCGAGAATTGCAGATTTATGAACTGACCGGGCAATCCGACGTCTTGGGCGCGGGGCGCATGGAGTTGACCGCGCGGCGCAAATCGGGCGAGCGGTTCCCCGTCGAACTGTCGGTCGACCGCATTGCCGTGCGCGACGAGTCGGTTTTCGTGGCCTTCGTGCGCGATATCACCGACCGTCGGCAGGCCGAACGGGCCCTGGTGGATGCCCGCGACAAGGCGCTGGCCGGTCAACGTGCCAAGGCCGAATTCCTTGCCGTCATGAGCCACGAGATGCGCACGCCCTTGAACGGGTTGCTGGGCACGCTCAGCCTGCTGCGCGACACCGCCCTGGACCAGCGTCAGGCGAATTACGTGTCGAACATGGAGGCCTCGGGGCAGTTGCTGATGCATCATGTGAACGACGTGCTCGAGCTGTCGAAGTTCGAGGCCGGTAAGGTGCTGATCGCCAATACCAGCTTTGCGCTCGACCCGCTTTTGTCCGAGTTGATCGAGGGCCAGCGCAACGTCGCCGCAGCCAACCAGAATGATCTGAGCTATGCCTGGCTATCCGACCCGGTGCCCGCCATGATGGGCGACCCGGTGCGCCTGCGTCAGGTTCTGCTGAACCTGCTGAGCAACGCGATCAAGTTCACCCGCAACGGCGCGATTTCCCTGGAATGCGAGGTTCTGACCGACAAGGGTGGCGAAACGTTGGAATTCCGCGTGATCGACACTGGTATCGGGATCGCCGACGCCGATCTTGAAAGGATTTTCGGCGATTTCGAAACGCTTGACGGGACTTATGGCCGCTCGAACACCGGCACCGGGCTTGGCCTGGGCATCTCGCGCCGGCTGACCCAGGCGATGGGCGGTGAAATCGGCGTCGACAGTATCGAGGGCGAAGGCAGCATTTTCTGGGTGCGTCTGCCGTTGCAGCGGGCCACAGCGCCGGCAGCCAGCGAGCAGGATGCGCCGCACACCGCAAACAGCACCCCGCTTGACGTGCTGATCGTCGAGGACAACCAGATCAACCGGGTGGTGCTGCGGGATATGCTGCGCGCAAGCGGCCACCGGGTGACCGAGGCGCTGAATGGCGAAGAGGGTGTGCACCTGGCCCAGTCCCGCCGGTTCGATGCCATCCTGATGGATATCAGCATGCCGGTGATGGACGGGGTTCAGGCCACGCGCCTGATCCGCGATGGGCAGGGACCATCGGCGCAGGTGCCGATTTTCGCGGTCACCGCCCACGCGCTGCCAGATGAGATACGCGCCTTCCGCGACGCGGGCATGACCGACACCATCGGCAAACCGATCGAGCGGGCGCAGATGCTGATCAAGCTGGCGCAGCATTGCGTGGACAAGGCTGATCTGGACAAGCCCGGCACCACGCCGCCTGCCCAAGCGCCGCAAACCTCCGCCGAAACCGGCCCGATCGATCAGGCGCGTCTGCGGGAGTTGATGCAAGACCTTGGCGCGGAAGCGGCCGAGCAGCTTTTGCACCGGTTCATTCGCGAAACCGATACAACGCTTGACGACATCGGCAAGGGCGCCCCAGCACCCGTTCTTGACCTCGTGCCCCGCTTGCACAAGATCGCCGGCTCGGCCGCGGTTCTGGGTGCATCGGCCCTGCATGCGCGGCTTGGGCAATTGGAAGCCCTGGGTAAATCGGGCAAAGAAGAGGCCTTTCACGAAGGGCTGGCCGAGCTTGCACCGATCTGGGCCGACACACGCCAGAAAATGGTTAACGTCATGGCCGAGGCCTGACCTCTCGACAGGGTCGACCGAACGCCCGATACTGCGCCAACCCGGTCAACCGGGCATCACATGATAGGGGCATGGGCAGAATGAGCCGGAAAATCCTGGTCCTGAACGGGCCGAACCTGAACCTGCTGGGCACGCGTGAGCCTGAAATCTATGGCGCGGAAACGCTGGACGATGTCGAAGCGGCCTGCGCCGCCCTGGCGGCCGAGCTTTCGCTGACCCTGGATTTCCAGCAAAGCAACCACGAGGGCCAACTTGTTACCTGGATACAAGAGGCGCGTGGCACCGCAGATGCCATCGTCATCAATCCGGCAGCCTATACGCATACATCTGTGGCGATCCTCGACGCGCTGTCGGTGTTCGACGGCCCGGTGATCGAGGTGCATATCTCGAACATCCATCGGCGCGAGTCGTTTCGCCACCATTCCTATGTCTCGGCCCGCGCCGACGGGGTGATCGCCGGCTGCGGCACGCATGGCTATCTGCTGGCGCTGCGGCAGATCGCGCATATGCTGGGATAGGCGGGCCTCAGATCTGGCGGCCCGCTGCCTCCCAATAGGGTTGGCGCAATTCGCGTTTCAGGATCTTCCCGATGGAACTGCGCGGCAGCTCGTCGCGGATTTCGACGGCTGACAGGCGGTGGCTTTTGCCCAGCCGCTTGTTCGCCGCGTCGCGGATATCGTCGGCGCTGCGCGTGGCCCCGGCACGCAGCACGACCAGCCCCAGCGGCGTTTCCCCCCACTCGTCCGAGGGCACACCGATCACCGCGGCATCCACCACGTCCGCGTCATCCAGCAACACCAATTCCAGGTCGTTGGCAAAGATGTTCAGCCCGCCGGAAATGATCATGTCCTTCTTGCGGTCGGACAGCACCAGGAACCCGTCCTCGTCGAACGACCCCATATCGCCCGACCGGAAGAACTGCGTGCCGGTCTTGTCGGTCCAGATATAGTCGGCCGTCAGGTCATCGCGCCCGAAATACCCCGTCATCATCGTGGGCGAGCGGCCCACGATCTCGCCCAGCTGGCCCTGGGGCAGCTCGTTGCCGTCGGGGTCGATGATGCGGATGTCGGAGTAATCGGCGGGCGCGCCCACCGTGTGCAGCTTGTCGGGCCGCTCATGCGCGGCCAGAACGGTCACGCCGCCGCCCTCGGTCAGGCCGTAATACTCCATCAGCTTGCCGGGAAAGCGCGCCAGCACGTCCCGCTTTACATCTGCGCGCAAAGGCGCCGAGGTCGAAAACTTGCAGCGCATCGACGACAGGTCGAAATCGTCGAAATCGGGCACATCCATGATGCGCTTGTATTGGACCGGCACCAGCATCGTGTGGGTGATGCGGTATTTCTGCGCCAGCTCCAGGTAACGGCGCGCGTCGAATTTCGGCATCAGGTAAACGGTGCCGCCGCCCACCAGCGCGGGCAGGAAACAGACGATGGTGGTGTTGGAATAAAGCGGCGTTGAGATCAGCGTGCGCGCATCGTCATCGGCATATCCATTGGGCCCGACCCGCGCCATCTGTGCCGCGCGCATCCAGTGGTTATGCAGGATGCCCTTGGGCGTGCCGGTGGTGCCCGACGAATAGATCAGGTTGCACGGGTCATCCAACCCAACGGGCACGCCCGGGTCGCTGTCGGGCGCATCGGCCAGCAGGGTTTCATAGGTGGGCAAACCCCCTTCAAAATCGATGGCGATGGTTTTCGCCGGTATCGCATCCAGGAAGGGCGCGGCCAGATCGCGGTATTGATCGGCCAGGAAAAACAGCTTGGCGCCGCAATCCTTCAACATCTTTTCCAACGCCTCGGACGCGGCCAGCGTGGAAAGCGGCGTAATCACCGCACCCGCGCGCAAGGCGCCGATGAACAGCTCGGCATAGGCGACCGAGTTCGGCGACAAAACCGCCACGCGATCCCCCTTTTGCACGCCCATGCCGATCAGCGCGTTGGCCACCTTGTTCACCCTTGCGTCGAACGCGGCCCAACTGCGCGTGGTGTCGCCGCAAACCACCGCCAGCCGGTCGGGGTTGGCCGCGGCGCTGGCGCGGATCATGTCGTTCACCGTTTCGGTGGGCGGGTTGTCGGGCTTTGGCGGGGTGATGGGGATCATGTTGGTGCGGCCTCCTCCTGCTGCGCGGTCCGACCGTCGCCAAGGGCGCGGCGGTTTGCAAGCGCGTCGTTACGTAGCGTCGTCGTAGCGGGCCAGCCTGGCCCGCCCCAGCAGCACCGAGCGCCCGTCATCGGTAACCACCCGCAGGTCGTATTCCGCGCCATCCGTGCGGGTCAGCCGGGTGGTCAGCGACTGGCCGATCCAGGTCGGCGCGGTAAAGCGGATATCGAGATCGGCAATCCGCAACGCCCCGTCTTCGGCCTGCGCCACCGCCTGGATCGCCAGGTTCAACGCCATCGTGCCATGCGCAATGGGCCGGTCGAACCCGGCTTTGGCGGCGAATTCTGGGTCAAGGTGAATAGGGTTCCAATCCTGCGTCAACGCGGCATAGGCCTGCGCCGTTTCGGCGCTGGTGGTCAGGGTCAGAGGCGGGATCGTGTCGGGGAAATCGGTCATGCTCTGCTCCGGTTAGGCGGCCCAGATGGCGGTGACCTCGCCCCGCATCAGGGCTGTGCCGGCCAGCTGTGCGTGGATGGCAAAGGTGATCCAGTTGCGGCCCTTTTTCCGCTCTTTCCCGGCCACGGTGACGGTATAGGCCACGCTGTCGCCAAGCCGCGCCTGCGCGCCGGTGAAGGACAGTTTCTGGCCCGCGTGCACATTGCCCTTGGGGCGCGGTTGGATCGCGCGGATATAGGCCTCCATCATCCCCGCGACGATCAGGCCATCGGGTGCCAGATCACCGATGACAGGGCCATAAACGCCGTCCCACCCGGTCAAACGCTCGCGGTCAAGCGGCACGGTTACAGGGCCGAAAACGGCCCCCTGTTCCAAGGTGTCAAAGCGCCAAATATCGTCGGTCATGGGTCCTCCTCCGCGTCGCGGCCGCGCGGCACGATCAGAGCATCCAGCGCCAGGATGCCGTCTGGCGTAGCCAGAAGCGGATTGATCTCGATACTGTCGATGGTGTCGGCATTCGCGGCGGCCAGCACCGAAAGCCGCGCAATGGCATCCGCCACGGCCGCGCGATCCACCGCCGGGCGGCCGCGCACGCCATCCAAAAGGGCCGCGGCGCGCAGGCGGGCCAGCATGTCCAGCGCCTGATCGGGTGTCACTGGCGCGCGGGCCAGAACCACGTCGGGCGCGACCTCGGCCAAGATGCCACCGATGCCCACCATCACCATCGGGCCCATAACCGGATCACGCTGGCTGCCCAGGATCAGCTCGACCCCTTCGCCCGCCATCGGCGTGACCAACAGGCCCTCGACCCTTGCGTGGGGCGCCTTGGCGGGAATGTCGCGCAGCATTGCCGCGGCGGCGTCTTGCACCGCCTGCGCGCTGGCCAGCCCCAGCGCCACGCCGCCGATATCGGTCTTGTGCGCGATATCGGGCGACAGGATTTTCAAAGCCACCGGCAGGCCCATCCTTTCGGCCAGTGCGGCGGCCTCTTCGGCGTCTTGCGCCACCTCTTCGGGCAGGCAGGGGATGCCAGCCTGCGCCAGCCGGGCCTTGGCCGCAGCCTCGGACAGCGGGGTTGCTGGCAGGCCGGTGTCATCCAGATGCGGCAGCGCGCCCGCGACAGCGGGCCGGTCAAAGCCCGCGCGCAGACGCGCCAACGCCGCCAGAACCGCAACCGCGCGCGACGGGTCGGCAAAGCTGGGAATGCCCGCCGCGTCATAGCGGGCCGCCATCTCGTCGCCCAACAGCCCCACCAGAGCAAAGGGCCGGTCGAACCCGGCCAGCGCACCGGTCAATGCCTCAAACAGCATCGGGCCCAGCCGCGCCGCCCCGGCCCACGAGGTGAAAAAGCCCACATAGGCGTCGTAATCGCCATGCTGCATCATCTCGTCCAGGAAATCGGTGACCAGGCCGAAATCGTTGATCGCCTGCGCGGTGAAATCCACCGGGTTGCGCGGCGAGGCAAAGGGATTGCGCACCAGCATCCGTTGCACCGCGTCCTTGGGCATCGGCGGCACCGACAGGCCATGCCGATCGGCCGCGTCAGCCATCAATACGCCCGCTCCGCCCGACACGGTCAGGATACCCAGCCGGTCGCCCGCCGGCATCGGCGCCACCGAGGCGGCGTAGAGTATATCGAACATCTCTTCGGTGGTGTCGACGCGCAGCGCGCCCGCCTGCTCGACCGCGGCCTGGAAACTGGCGTCAGATCCCGCCAGCGACGCGGTGTGCGAATGCATCGCCTGCGCGCCCACGTCGGATGCGCCGACCTTCATGATCAGCACGGGTTTGCGCAATATGCGCGCCCGTTCAATCGCGGCCAGCAGGGTGTCGGCGCGCTTGACGCCCTCCATGTAAATGCCGATGGCGGATACATCGGGGTCTTCCACCATGTGGGCCAGGCAATCGGGCACGGTCACATCGGCCTCGTTCCCGGTTGACACCCAGGCCGCCACGCCCAGCCGCCGCGCCTTGGCCATCGACAGCAGATGCGTGCCATATGCGCCCGATTGCGTGATCAGACCCACCTTGCCGCGCGCCGGGATACCGCCGTCCAGCCCGGATGAAAACGTGCCGCTTGCCCCCGACCGTGCCGCGAAAAAGCCCAGGCAATTCGGCCCAAGCAGGCGCATGTCATGGGCGCGGGCGATGGCCAGCAGTTCATCCTGCGCGGCCTGCCCCTCGGCGCCCAGCTCGGCAAAGCCCGCGCTGAAGATCACCGCACCGCGCACACCCTTGTGCCCGCAGGCGCGCAGGGTGTCGGCGATCTGCTCGGCCGGGACGGCCAGGATCGCCAGATCGACCGGCCCCGGCACATCGTCAAGGCTGGCAAAGGCCGGCAGGCCCTGCACCGTGTCGCGCGTGGGGTTGATCGGGTAAAGGGCGCCGGCAAAACCGGCCTGACGGCAGAAATGCAAGGGCCGCCCGCCGATCCTGTCCGGGTTGTCCGACGCGCCGATCACCGCGATGGCGTTCGGGTTGAAAAACGCATCCAGCCCTTTGGACACCGTGTGTGCGGTCATCTTCGCGCCCCCTCCCTTTGCGCCGCGTCAACCGCCGCCTGCCGCCGCCCGCGACGCCATCGGCGGAGGCGGACGGCCAAAGACGTTGGTTTCGATCGCGTCGCGCGCGCCCCTCAACGCCAGTGCAGCCTGGTACAGCCCGTCGGCATCCTTTTGCCCGGCGATGGACACCGCGCTTAGACCCATGCGCGGAACGTCTTGCAGATCGCGCACGACGACAGCGGCCATGTTCAAGCCGGCGAAAAGATTGCCGAAATCAAAGGAAAACCCGTCATGCGCCGCCTTTTGAACATCGGCCCAATAGGCCTCGAACCCGGGTGGGTTTTGCCAGCGCAATCCTTCATAGGCGGTTTCCAGCGCGGCGCGGTCCATTCCCCGCAGGGCCGCCACGCAGCGCCCGACCGCGCCCACCAGCGCAGGCAGTCGCGCGCCCTGGCGCATGTCGGCGCGCACCACGTCGGGCGGCACGATGCGATCCGACAGCACGATTCGATCGGTCGGCGTGATATTCCACAGCGCCACCAGCACCCTGTGCCTTTGGCTCACCTCGGTGATCAGGGGGCGGATCGTGTCAACCGGGTTACGACCCAGGAACGGCGCGGCCAGTTCCATCACGCTGGGCCCAAGCGCATAGCACTTGGTCTGCTCGTCAAAGACAACCAGCCGCTCTTTCACCAGGGTTTTCAGAATGTTGAAGGTGGTAGACACGTTCAGCCCGGTTTCACGCGCGATCGAGGCGACGCCTTCGGGCGCGTCGATCTGGGTCAGGCGCCGCAGGATCTTTACCGCGTTCTCGACTGCGCCGACATATTTTTGCGTTTCGGACATCCCGTTAATTTTCTCTTGGCAGAATTACTTTCTGCATACAGAATTAGCGGTAACAAAACAAGCCGGGAAAATCCGGGTCAGCATACGTAAGTTGCTGATAAGGGAGGATAAATTGCGTTCCATTTGGCGAGTATACGCCCGAATCCCCTGCATCCAAAGGGTTGGGTGATGGCGTTTGACGGCCTGCATATCGACCAGGCCCAGGGCGGCGTCCGGATCATTACCCTGGCCGACCCCGACAGGCGCAACGCGCTAAGCGATGAAATGCGCCACGGCCTGCGCGATGCGCTGCGGGCGGCGCAGGACACCCCCGATGTAAAAGCCATCGTTCTGACCGGCGCGGGCGGCTGTTTCTGCGCCGGGGGCGATATCAAGGCGATGGGCCTGCCGGTGCCGCAGGCCCTGCAACGGTTCGACATTCTGCATGAAATCGTCCGGCTGATCGCGCTGGGCACCAAGCCCGTCGTCGCGGCGGTCAATGGCGCGGCCTATGGCGGGGGCATGTCGCTGGCGCTGTGCTGCGATCTTGTGGTTGCGACCGAAACCGCGCGGTTTTGCGCGTCCTTCGCGCGGGTTGGGCTGGTGCCCGATATGGGGCTGATGTGGTCGCTGCCGCGCCGGGTCGGGGCGGCGAAGGCGCAGCAGATGATGCTGAGCGGGCGGGAATACCGCGGCGCCGCGGCGGTCGATCTGGGTCTGGCAGACATGCTGGCAACGGGCGATCCGGTCGCCACCGCGATCGACGAGGCGCGCGCACTGATGCCCGCCGCCCCGCTGCCCGCCGCGCATCTGCGCCCAATCAACGCAAGACACCACGGCGATCTTGATGCTGTGCTGCGTGACGAACGCGCGGCCCAGGCTGCCCTGTTCGGCACCGACGACCACCAGGAGGCGCGCCGCGCCTTTCTGGAAAAACGCCCGCCGGTTTTCGGCGGCACCTGACATCCGGGGCCACAGGCCAACCGGAGCGATTACCAGAGGAGGAGGAAATCGAATGACCAAGCTGAACCGCCGCCAGACGATGGCGCTGATGGGGGCCGCGGCGTTTACGCCGATGGCGCCCGCCGTGCTGCGCGCCCAGAACGCCAGCCTGCCCGACACGATGATCTGGAGCACGTATGACGTGGGCTCGACCGGCTATGTCGAGGCGACCGCCATCGCCGACGCCATGATCAAGCAGCACGGCACGCGCGTGCGGCTGCTGCCTTCGGGGTCGGGCGTGGGGCGCCTGATGCCGATGCTGCAGGGCCAGGCCAATACCGCGTGGCTGGCCAACGAGCTGTATTTCGCCACCCGCGGCGCCTTTGATTTCGCGACGCCCGATTGGGGCCCGCAAGACCTGCGCACGATCTGCGGCCGCCCGGCCAGCTTTGGCATCGTGGTGACCGAGGAAAGCGGCATCAGAACCATCGCGGACCTGCGCGGCAAGCGCTTTGCCTATGCGGCGGCCAACCCGTCGGTGTCGATCAAGGTCGACACGATGATCAGCGCCGGTGGCCTGACCCGCGACGACCTTGAGGTGATCGAGTTCCCGTCTTACGGCGACACGCTGCGGTCGCTGACGCAGGGCTTGGCGGATGCGGCGGGCTCGGCGCTGACCTCGTCGGCGCTGAACGAGCTTGAGGCCAGCCCGCGCGGCCTGCGCTGGCTGTCGTTCGACCCGAACGATGCCGAGCTGTGGGAAAACATGAACAAGATCGCGCCGCTGTTCTCGCCCTTCCGCGAAACCATCGGCGTCGGCGTCACCGGCAAGGATCCGGTTGACGTGGTGTCGTACAAATACCCGATGGTGACGGTGAAAGCCGACGCCAACCCGGATGAAACCTATGCCTTCCTCAAGGCGGTGCACGAAGGCTTTGACGCGTTCAAGGATGCCGCGCCGATCATGGAGCGCTGGCATATCGACCTGATTTCCAGCACCCCGTTGGATGCCCCCCTGCACGAAGGCGCGGTGCGGTACTTGCAGGAAATCGGCAAGTGGAGCGATGGCCAGCAAGCCTGGAACCAGCGCACCATCGCCGAGATCAACGCCCTGCGCGAGGCATGGCCGGGCTTTGTGTCGGCGCATAGCAACCTGTCGGAAGAAGAGTTCGCAGCCGCGTGGGATGAAACCCGCGCGTCGATCACCGCTTCGCTGTGATCTGACAGACCGGCCCGCGCCGCATAGCCAGCGGCGCGGGCCACGCATGTGCACATACCGTTCAATCCAAAGGCCGCCCCATGACCACCGCCTTGCCCGCCCAAAGCTGGCTTTTGCGCATCACCCGCATCACCGTGATCGTGTTGTCGGCCATCGGCATCGGCATGACCATGCTGCAAACCCTGCCCATCGTGGCACCGGGGATGCGGCCGATCACCTCGGCGTTTTTCTATGCCCTGCTGGGGGTTTTCCTGGCGGTGGTGTTCCTGCGCTTTCCCGCCGACCGAATGACGCGGCACCGGCTGCTATGGCTGGCCGACTGGATCATGGCGATCTTGGCGCTGGTGATCTGCCTGTATTTCGCCAGCCAGGCCCGGCGCATCATGACCGCCGGCTGGTCTTTTGCCGCGCCGCCGATGGCCACCTGGGGCGCGTCGATCCTGCTGTTCCTGGCGGTCGAGGCGGTGCGCCGCTGCGCAGGCACCGTGCTGGCCGTGGTCTGCCTCGTGTTCGGGCTGTATCCGCTGGTCGCGGGGTCGATGCCCGGGGTCTTGTGGGGCAATGAATTCAACTGGCCGTCGCTGGTGGCCGCCCATGCGCTGGGAACCGAATCGATCATCGGCATCCCGTTCCGCGTCGTGGCGAACCTGCTGATCGGTTATATCGTGTTCGGCGTCGTGCTGGCGCTGCTGGGCGGGGGCGAGTTCTTCATGGCCCTGGCCCTGAAACTCTTGGGCCGCACGCGCGGCGGGCCAGCCAAGGTGTCGATCGTCGCGTCCAGCCTGTTCGGGTCTTTGTCGGGCTCGGTCGTGTCGAACATCATCACCACGGGCACCTTCACCATCCCGTCGATGAAAAAGGCGGGATATTCGCCGCACTATTCCTCGGCGGTCGAGGCCTGCGCGTCGACCGGGGGCACGTTGATGCCACCCATCATGGGCGCGGCGGCCTTCCTGATGGCCACCTTTCTGGCCGTGCCCTATGCCGAGGTGATCGCCGCCGCGATCATCCCGTCGGTTCTGTTTTATGCCGCGCTGTTGATGCAGGCCGATTGCTATGCGGCCAAGAACGGTCTGCAGGGCGCCGCGCCCGAGGATATTCCCAGCGGCCTGTCCGTGCTGCGCCAAAGCTGGATCTTCGTTCTGGCGCTGGGGGTGCTGATCTATGTGCTGCTGGTGATGCGGCTGGAAACCTATGCGCCGTGGTATGCCACCGGTGTTCTGATCGTCGGCGGGCTGCTTGACCCGATGTATCGCGCCCGCGTTCTGGATTTCACCCGCATCATCGAAGAGTCGGGCATCGCCCTGGCGCAGCTGATCGGTATCCTGGCCGGTGTCGGGCTGGTGGTCGGGTCGCTGTCGATCACCGGGGTCGGATCGGCCTTTGCGCGCGAGCTGGTGCAATATGCGAACGGCAACGTCTATCTGCTGCTGTTCTATGGCGGGCTGACATCCTTTGTGCTGGGCATGGGGATGACCGTTTCGGCCTGTTACGTGTTCCTGGCGATCATACTGGCGCCCGCGCTGGTGCAGGCGGGGCTGAACCCGATGGCCAGCCACCTGTATATTCTTTACTGGGGCATGCTGTCCTATATCACGCCGCCGGTCGCGCTGGCCGCGATCACCGCCGCCTCGGTCGGCAAGGCGGATTCGATGAAAACCGCGTGGACGGCAATGCGGCTGGGCATCATCCTGTTCATCCTGCCGGTGTTCTTCGTGCTGGAACCCGCGCTGATCGGCCATGCGCCGCCCCTGCAGGTTGCGCAGGCGGTGCTGACCGCCGGTTTCTCGGTCCTGCTGATATCCTGCGGCTTGTCCGGGTGGCTTTACTTCTCGGGCCGGCTGAACATGGTCGAGCGTGCGATCATCGTCGCCGCCGCGTTGCTCAGCCTTTATCCCGAGCCGCTGACCGATATCGCCGGGCTGGTGGTGGCCTTGGGCCTGTTCGGGTTGCACCGGCTGCGCGGTGGCGGGCAGACCGCCTAAAGCGGTTTCGCGGGCGTAATGCCCTGGGCCTGCAAGGCGGCGATTTCGTCGCTGGTAAAGCCGAACTCGGCCAGAACCTCGGCGGTGTGCTGCGAGAATTCGGGCGGCGGGCGGCGGAAACTGGGCGGGGTCGCCGCCGGTTTCGCAGGCGCGCCAAGGCCGCGATAGCCGTCCATCTCGACCACCATCTGCCGATGCGCGGTGTGCGGGTGGGCCAGGCTTTCGTTCACCGTCAGGATCGGGCCCGCGGGCACGCCCGCCGCGATCAGCTGTTCACCCAGCGCGGCGCCGTCCTTGTCGGCCATCGCGCGCTCAAGCTCGGTACGCAGCTCCTCGCGGTTCACGACTCGGTCGGCATTGGTGGCGAAACGCGGGTCTTGGGCGATCTCGGGCGCACCGATTTCGTCGCACAGCCGGGCGAATTGGCGGTTGTTGCCCACCGCCAGATAGACCGGCCGCGTCGCCGTGGCGTAGGACGAATAGGGCGAGATATTGGGATGGTCATTGCCGGTCAGGCGCGGTTCCTTGCCCGACAGGAACACGTTGGGCGCGTGCGGGTGCAGCAGCGACAGCGCACTGTCGAACAGCGCGGATTCCACGAACTGCCCCTTGCCCGTGGCCGCCCGGTGGGTCAGCGCCATCATCACAGCGATCACGGCGTTCAGCCCCGTCACCATATCAACGACCGGCAGGCCCACGCGGGTCGGGCCGGTGGCCTCGGTCCCGTTGACCGACATGATGCCGCCCATCGCCTGAAGGATGGCATCGTAGCCCGGCATCGCGCCCATCGGCCCATCGGCGCCAAAGCCGCTGACCCGCGCATGGATCAGGCGCGGAAAGCGTTTTGACAGGACCTCGTCATAACCCAAGCCCCATTTTTCCAGCGTGCCGACCTTGAAGTTTTCCAGCAGCACGTCGGCGCCTTCAAGCATCCGCAGCAGGACGGCGCGCCCCTCGTCGCGCGACAGATCCAGCGCGATGGCGCGCTTGTTGCGGTTCAGCCCCTCGAAATACCCGGCGGTTCCGTGTGCGTTGAAGGGCGGCCCCCAGCCGCGGGTTTCGTCGCCCGCGGGCGGTTCCACCTTGATCACGTCGGCGCCGTGATCGCCCAGGACCTGCCCGGCAAAGGGTCCGCCCAAAACGCGGCTCAGGTCGATGACTTTCAGGCCCGACAGGGCGCCCGGTGCGGCGTTGCTCATTCGGCAGCCTCCAGCATGGGTTCGGTTTCGGAAAAGGCGCGGTCCAGCAGATCGGCGTCTTCGGCATCGCTGTCGCCACTGGCCAGCGGGTCGCGCGGCAGCAGCTTGTGTTTCAGAACCAGCCCGGCCAGCCGCGCCCGATCGCCGGTGCCCAGCCCCGGCTGCGCGTCTTCCCAGGCCATGATTATGGCCGAAGCGGCGTTGTATACGGCACTGGCGGCCTGGCGCACCTCGCCCTCGCGGGCCGGGTCGTTGGCCACGGCATCCAGCAGATCGGCGGCGCGGGCCAGCGTATCGCGCGCCCCTCCGGGCAGCATGTTGCCCGCCTGCTCGGCCAGGTCGTCCAGATGCGCGCGCAGGGCGTCCAACGCGCCCTCGCGCCGGGTGGCACGGGCCACGTCCAGCGCAACGATGTTGCTGGTGCCTTCCCAGATCGAGCCAAGATGCGCATCGCGCAGCACGCGGGCGTCGGAAAACTCTTCGATATAACCGCAGCCGCCGCGCACCTCCATCGCGTCTCCGGCCACCTTGCGGGCATCGCGGCAGGTGCGGAATTTCAGCAGCGGCGTCAGGATGCGCAGCACCTTGGCGGCCCGGGCGTCACCGGCATCGGCGCGGCGCAAAACCTCGGCCGTGTGAAACACCATCGACCGGCCCTGTTCTGCCGTGACCAGCATTTTCAGCAGTTGCCGCCGCATCAACGGCAGGTCGACCAGCCGCTTGCCAAAGGCGGTGCGGTTGCGCGCGATGAACAGCGATTCCGCCACGGCGCGGCGCATCATGCCCGCGCTGCGCACGCCGTTGGCCAGGCGCGACATGTTGATCATGTCGGTCATCTGCTTGAAGCCCTGTCCGGGATCGCCCACCAGATGCGCCACCGCGCCTTCCAGCGCGATCTCGCCCGATGCCATCGACCGGGTGCCCATCTTATCCTTCAGCCGTAAGATCCGATAGGCGTTCAGCGCACCATCGGGCAGTCGCCGGGGCAGCAGGAACAGCGACAGGCCCCGCGTGCCCGCGCTGCCGCCCTCGGGCCGGGCCAGCACCATCGCAAGCCCCGCATCGGGGTTCGAGCAGAACCACTTGTCGCCGTAAAGCCGCCAGGTTCCGTCGTCGTCCTGCTGCGCGACGGTGTCGATCGCCCCCACGTCCGAGCCTGCCATCTGCTCGGTCATGAACATCGCGCCCTGCATAAGAACGTCCATGTCCTGGCTGGTCAGCTGATCAAAGAACTGTTCGACCAGGGCAGGATCGCCGAATTTCACCAGCGTTCGCGTCAGCGAGTCGGTCATGGACAGCGGGCAGCACAACCCGAACTCGGCCTGCACGAACAGGTAGACCAGCGCGTATTTCACCGCCGGGGGCAGCTTGTCGGGATGACCGAACACGCCGGCCCGGTGCGACATCGCGGCAAGGCCGAACTCGCCAAAGGCAAAGTGCTCTAGCCGCTGATAGGCGGGGTGTTTCTCGATCTGCTGATCGTCGGCCCCGATGCGGTTGCGCAAATGCAGGACCGGTGGGTTCTTGTCGGCGGTCAGGGCCAGTGTTTCCAGCTCGTCCCCCACCAGCGCGCCCATGCGATCCAGATGCGGCAAAAGTTGCGCCAGCATCGGCTTGTCCAGGTAGACACGCAGCAGATCACGCAGGGCCGGATCGGCGCGAAAGGCGTTCACGCCGCGACTGTCGGGAATGTTCTGGTGTATCCTTGGCATTATCGGTTCCTTCAGGCGGCGGCGGGCAAGGGCAGGCTGGCCGCGCCGCAATGGGTGGTTATGGCCGCGCGGATCGCGGCGGCCAGCGTGTCAAGACGGGGCAGAACGCGGGTTTCGGGGCCGGCAACCGTAACGGCAAACCGCTGCCCGCCCAACGCAACGGGAACAGCCACACCGCCCAGGTCCGACGAATAGGCCGAGGCGGACATGAACCATCCCCGCGCCAGCGAGGCATCGATCTGCGCGCGCACGGCATCGGCATCCAGCGGGCTGTTGCGGTTATAGGGCTGATAGTCGATCCGCCCCAGCAAGCTGTCGCGCTGCGCCGGTGTCATCAGCGCCATCAGCGCCTGCCCCGAGCCGGTGACATGGATCGGCAGACGCGTGCCCGGCTGCGCCGCATAGCGCAGCAGTTGCGGGCTTTCCCGCGCCTCAAGCACGACGACATGCATTCCGCTGGCCCCCGCGACCCATGCGGTTTCTCCGGTTGTTTCCACCAGCTCTTCGATCACCTGCACCAGCGCCTGCGGCACCGGCTGCGCCTCGTTTATGCGGGTGGCCATCGCCAGCCAGCGGGGGGTTGGATAATAGCTGCCGCGCAAGCGGGGTTCGTACAGATACCCCCGCTCGGCCAGGGTGCCCACCAGGTTGAAGGTGCTGGACCGCGCCCATCCGAAATGCTGCGCAAGTTCGGCCACCGTGGCGGGGGCGCGATGCTCGGCAAAGTATTCCAGGATCGACAGGGTGTTATCGGCTTGCTTGACCAGCATGGGCTGACTTTGTCCAAATATGTGGACTTTCTATTCTGCATCGTGGACTTTTTCAATTGCAATCTTGGGCAGCCCTGCAAGGATGGGCCGACGGGCAAAGGAAAGACTGCTGCGATGACCGCCTTTATCACCGGCGCCGCGATGACGGGTTTTGGCAAGCTGGCGCCGCTGACCTCGCTTGATCTGCAGGCCCGCGCCGCCGCCGACGCGCTGGACGATGCCGGGTTGGAACGGGGGCAGATCGACGGGCTGCTGGTGGGCTATTCCACGGTGGCGCCGCACCTGATGCCCGCCACCCGCTTTGCCGAGTTTTTCGGCCTGTCACCGACCATTGCCAATGGGGTTCAGGCGGGCGGCGCGACCGGTCTGGCGATGGTTGCGCTGGCCCGGCACCTGGTGGCGGCTGGCGCCGCGCGGCATGTGCTGGTGGTGGCCGGTGAAAACCGCCGCACGGGCCACGCCGCGGGCGATGCCGCCCGCACCCTGGCCGAAGTGGGCGAACCCGACCACGAGGTGACGCAGGGCGGGTCGGTCCCGGCCTATTACGGGCTGGTGGCCGCGGACTACCTGCATCGGCACGGGCTGCATCCGCGCGACCTGGCCACGCTGGCGGTGCTGATGCGCCGCCACGCCACGATGACCGAAGGCGCGCAGTTCCGCGATCCGATCAAGGCCGAGGATGTGCTATCGAGCCGTCCCGTGGCGCTGCCGCTGCGGCTGCTGGATTGCTGCCCTGTGTCCGACGGCGCGGCGGCGCTGATCGTTTCGGCGGACCCGGGCCAAAGGCCCGCGCCGCGCATCGCGGGCACGGCGCAGGCGCATACCCATCAGCACCTGACACAAGCCCCCGAAAACGTGGCCCTGGGCGCGCAACACGCGGCGCAGGCCACATTCGCCCAGGCGGGCTGCAGCCCCAATCAGATCGACCGGCTGGCCATCTATGACAGCTTTACCGTGACCCTTGCCATGTTCCTGGAGGCGTGCGGTTTTTGCCAACCCGGTCAGGCGCCCGCCGATACCCGCGCCGGGCGTTTCGACCATGACGGGCCGCTGCCGTTGAACACGCATGGCGGGCTGTTGTCATACGGTCATTCCGGTGTGGCGGGCGGCATGGCCCATATCGTCGAGATCACCCGCCGCCTGCGCGCGGCCCCCGCCCCGCAGCGCGGGTTCATCCACGCTGATGGCGGTGTCTTTTCCGCCAATATCAGCATGATCCTGGAGGGCGGCGGATGAATGATGCACCAACCGGCCTGCGCCTGTATGACTGCACGATCTGCGGTCATGTGTTTCAAACTGCACGCGGATTTTGCCCACGCTGCGGCGGAACGGATTTGCACACCACCACCGCACCGCGCCCCGGCACCATCACAGCCTGCACCGAAGTGCACAGCGCGCCGCTGGGATCGCCCACCGGACAGGTGCCGTTCTGGATCGTGCTGGTGGCCAGCGATGCGGGCCCCCGCCTGATGGCCAGCCACGACGCGCCGCTGACCATCGGGGCGCGGGTCACTGTCACCGCGCGCAGCCCCGGCAAAGGCCCTTATTTCGTGGAAACCGGCGGTTAGCGGGTCAAACGACCACCTTCATCCGCTCTTGCTCGCCCACATCAAAAACGCGCTTGTAGCGGTCGATCTGGTCTTGCGGGCCCATCGCCTTTTCCGGGTTGTCAGACAGCTTGACCGTCGGCCGCCCGTTGGCCGACACCGCCTTGCACACCAGAGAGAACGGCGCCAGCGCGTCGCCTTCGGTCAGGCCGCGGAAATCGTTGGTCAAGAGCGTCCCCCAACCGAACGAGATGCGCACGCGGCCCGCGAATTGGGCCTGCAACTCGGCGATCTTGTCGACGTCCAGACCGTCGGAAAAGATCACCAGCTTCTTGGTCGGGTCCTCGCCCCGGTCCTTCCACCAGTTGATCGCGGTTTCGGCACCAGCAGCGGGGTCGCCGCTGTCGATACGGATACCCGTCCAACCGGCCAGCCAGTCGGGCGCGCGTTTCAGGAACCCATCGGTGCCATAGGTGTCGGGCAGGATGATGCGCAGGTTGCCCGAGTGTTCCTCGTGCCAATCGGCCAGAACCTGGTAGGGGGCTTGCGCCAGTTCCGCATCGGTTTCGGCAAGCGCCGCATAGACCATCGGCAATTCATGCGCGTTGGTGCCGATCGCCTCAAGATCCCGGTTCTTGGCGATCAGGCAGTTCGAGGTGCCAACGAATTTCTCGCCCAACCCTTCCTGCAAGGCGCGCACGCACCAATCCTGCCACAAAAAGGAATGCCGCCGCCGCGTGCCGAAATCGGCCAGGCGCAGCCCGTCGATCTGGCGCAGCGCCTCGACCTTTTCCCACAGCTTGGTCATGCCGCGCGCATACAGCACCTGCAATTCAAACCGCTTCATGTCGTGCAGGACGGCGCGGCCCCGCAGCTCCATCAGCACGGCCAGCGCGGGGATTTCCCACAGCATCACCTCGGGCCAGTTGCCTTCGAATGTCAGCTCGTACTGACCGTCGCGCTTTTCCAGGTGGTAGGGCGGCAATTGCAGGTTTTCGAACCACTCCATGAAATCGGGGCGGAACATCTGGCGCTTGCCGTAAAAGGTGTTGCCGCGCAGCCAGGTGCTTTCCCCGCGCGTCAGCCGCAGCGAGCGGATGTGATCCAGCTGTTCGCGCAACTCGCCCTCGTCGATGATCTCGGCCAGGCGGATCGACTTGGTGCGGTTGATCAGGCTGAATGTCACCTGCGTGTCGGGCTTGTTGCGAAAGACCGACTGGCACATCAGCAGCTTGTAGAAATCGGTATCGATCAGCGACCGCACGATCGGGTCGATCTTCCACTTGTGGTTCCAGACGCGGGTGGCGATGTCGACCATGGCGGCCTCCGGCGGTTACGGTTGGTCATGGGTATGCTATCCGCACCCCGGGTTGCAAGCTAGGCGGGCATCGCGGCGGCGACCGTGGCATCCCAGTCAAGCGACGGGTCAAGCGCCGCGCGCAAACCGCGCAGCACGTCGTCAAAACGTGCCGGATCGCCGCCAAAACGCGTGCGTTCCCCGTGCATGGCTTGGACGAATTCCTGGGGCTTCATAAGGGCACGCGCGGCCTGGGGAATGCCCAGCTCGGCCCAAGGGTAAACGATTTGCCCATCCTCGACCGAAAAGCGCCCGTCATGCTCGCGCAGAAGCACGAAAAAGACAGCCAACCGCAGGGTTTCGATATCTTTCAGACCGTGACGCTGGATAAAGCCCAGCAAAACCGTATCGCGGGCATAGTCTTCATGCTCCCCATCGCGCAGCAGGCAATAGCGGCGCAGCAGGTCGTGGCAGGCATCGTCATTCCGCCCAAGACAGGCCAGCGCGCCGGACATCGGGCCCGCGATGCGCGTTGCGTCGCTGGTGAAATACCATTGCTTGCCCCCTTGCGCGTCGCACCAGGCGGTCAACAGATCACGCAAGGCCGGCACGTTCACCAGCCGCTTGTCGTGCAATTTTTCGAAAAAACTCCACTCGTCCAGAAAGGCACCGCGCGTCTTGAAGGTCAGCGTCAGGCCGTTGCCCTGGGTCAGTTTTTCCAACCCATCCGCGAACCGCGACTGCAGATCGGCCAGGGCGGCGTTCACCGCCTCTTGCGTCCAGGCCTTGACCGGAATCAGCGCGGGCAACTGCGCCTCGATATCCTTGGCGGTCAGCTTGGGATATCTGCGCGTGGGGCGGTCACCATCTTCGGCATCATAGGGCAGCGGCAGATCGAGAAGTGCGCTGTAAAAGTCGATCCGCGCAAGGTCGGGCTGCGGTTTGGTGATCGACCGGATCAGTTTGTTGCCGCGCCCGTGGGGCCGAACCTCGCCGTCGCCCAGGTCCAGGTTTTCCGGTCGGTTCTCCAAGGCGGCGCGCTGAGGATCGTCCAACCCGTGATCGGGAAAGATCAGCGGCCCGGTGCTGCCATCCAGCCCCGCGCGCATCATCGAATAGCGGCGCACGATCCAGAACCCGGCGCTGTCCTCTTCCCAGATGAACTTGGGATGGGTGCCTTTCAAAAGATTGAATCGCGGTTTGTGCGGCTGATCCTCGTATCCACGAACCGGCGGCTTGGGCCGCCCCCCGAACAGGCCGAAAGGGCCACGCGGCCTGTCATCGGCATTCAGCCAGTCGAGATACGCCATCACCTCATCCTTCTGGAAATCATAGATTAGGACGGGTTGTGGCGCGGCGGTGATGTCGGCGGCCTTGCGTTCAGCCAGCAGATCCCACAGCTCGTAGGTGCAGGTCACGACGAACCAGGTGCCATGCTCGCTGGTCAGCGTGGGATGCGCGGCGAGGGACAGCGGCGCGCCTTCGCGCACGGCCCAGCGGCCATCGGGGCTGGTCGCGGTGAACTCGGCCATAAGCCCACGGTTTTCCGGCCCCATGTCCAAGGTCACCACGCGCCAGTCCTGCGCATGCGGGTCGATCTGGAAAAACCCGACCGCGTTCTTGCAATAGAACGGCATACGCACCACGCCATCGGGCCCTTCGGCCAGATGCCCAAGCGGCGCGGCGGCGTCGGCATCGCGGTGAACGGCGCGCCAGTCGTCGGTGATTTTTGTCACGTTGCCGTCTGCCGTGATGATTGCAAAGGGTTTGACGGCCCAGATCAGGTCCAGCGTTGTCGCATCACGAAACTCGACCTCTTGCACGCCGCCGATGACGGCCACCATCCCAGCCCGTGGCAGGGCCACGATATTGGCGGGCAACACATGGCTTGTTGCGCGGGCCAACTCGTTTCCGGTGGTGGCGTCGAACAGGGCAATGGGCGTGCCATCGCTAATGCGCCCCCGTCGGTGCGAGATGGCATAGACGCCGCCGCCTGTAAGCGTGGCCGAACGCACGCCGCTGCCGCCAAACGGATGCAAGGTTTGCACCCGCTTCAGATCGCCATCGAAAACGCCGATGAATTCCGAGGATTGCTGGCCGAAATCCTCGATCTTGCAGGAGAACCCGTCACTCATCACCAAACCTTGCCTTTGTCATCAGCCACGTTGCAACGCGATGCCCATGTCTTTCATCCGGCCCAGCGCTGCATCCAGCGAGCCGCCCATATCGATCGCCCGGCACAGATCCAGCCGCACGGATACGTCAAACCCCAGCTTGGCGGCGTCCAGCGCCGACCAGGCGACGCAGAAATCGGTGGCCAGCCCGCAGAACACCAGCTTGCCGATACCGCGGCTGCGCAGATACCCATCAAGCCCCGTGGGCGTTGTCTGGTCGTTTTCGAAGAAGGCCGAGTAGCTGTCGATATCGCGGCGAAACCCCTTGCGCAGGATCATGTCGGCGCGGCTGGTGTTCAGGTCGGGGTGAAACTCGGCGCCATCTCTGCCTTGCACGCAATGGTCGGGCCACAGAACCTGTGGGCCATAGGGCATGTCTATCTGCTCCATCGGCGCGCGTCCGGCGTGCTGCGACGCGAAAGAGCTGTGATCGCCCGGGTGCCAATCCTGGGTCAGCACCACCGCGCCCGCATCCGCCATCAGCGCGGTGATGCCCGGCACGATCAGGTCGCCGCCTGCCACCGCCAGGGCGCCGCCCGGGCAGAAATCGTTTTGCACGTCGATCACGATCAGGGCGGTGTCGGTCATTGCGGGCCTCCATTCAACCCAAGGCGTAGGGCGGCGCCCGCACCGCGTCAATCCTGCGGCTTGCGGGATGGCGCGCATGGGCGTAAATCGCGGGCCATGTATATCCTGGCCGCCCTTTACCACTTTACCCGCTTCGACGATCCCGCCGCGCTGCGCGGGCCCTTGCTGCGCCTGATGCAAGACAAGGGTGTGACCGGCACGCTGCTGCTGGCGCGCGAGGGGATCAACGGCACCATCGCGGGCGACCGGACGGGGTTGGACGCGGTGCTGGCCCATGTGCGCGCCCTGCCTGGCTGTGCCGACCTGGAATGGAAGGAAAGCACCGCCACCGAACAGCCGTTCGCCCGCACCAAGGTCAAGCTGAAGCGCGAGATCGTCACGATGGGCCAACCCGATGTCGATCCGCTGGCCAAGGTCGGCCATTACGTCGAGCCGCAGGACTGGAACGACCTGATCCGCAGCGACGACGTGGTGGTGATCGACACCCGCAACGATTACGAGGTCGCCATCGGCACCTTCGAAGGCGCGGTCGACCCGCAAACCAAGAGTTTCCGCGAGTTTCCCGCCTGGTGGGAAGAAAACAAGGACCGCTTTCACAACAAGCGCGTGGCCATGTTCTGCACCGGTGGCATCCGCTGTGAAAAATCGACGAATTTCCTGCTGGGTCAGGGCGTGCCCGAGGTTTACCACCTGAAGGGCGGCATCCTGAAATACCTCGAAGAGGTGCCCGCCGAAGACAGCACCTGGAACGGGGCCTGTTTCGTGTTCGACAACCGCGTTTCGGTTGAACACGGCCTGCGCGAGGGGCCGCATGTTCTGTGCCATGCCTGCCGGCGCCCCCTTTTGCCGCAAGATCGCGACCGCCCCGAATACGAACACGGCGTCAGCTGCCACCACTGCATCGACGAGACAAGCGATGACGACAAGGCCCGGTTCCGCGAGCGCCAGCGCCAGATAGAATTGGCCCGCGGACGCGGTGAACGCCACCTTGGCGGGTATTCCCCTGTCTGATCCTTGGACAGACGCCTTTCAAAACCGCCGTTTTTCTGTGCATCGCTATCGTTTGGGTGGAAATCCGCCGATTTTTTTGCAACTGCAAAATGACTCGCGCGAACCATACGGGTCTGTTATGGAAACTTGCGTTTATGATCAGACCATAGACCAAGCCGACTCGGCCCCGGGCAGGGGGCCGGCGTCAACAACCCCCGGGACACCGGGAATTGTGCAAAGCTTTGGCGGGGGACAACGTGCTGTTCTATAAACTGGTTACCTCGCTTTCGCGTTTTCAGAAACAGTTGATCTTTCTGGCGTTCGACATGGCCATCGTGCCGGTCGCCTTTGTCTGCGCTGTGTTCCTGAACAACAGCCTTGCGCTGTCCTGGCCGCTGCTGCTGGAAAACGCGCCGATGGTGTTTTGCCTGCTGGGGCTGGCCGCGCTGACCAGCAGCGCGCTGGGCCTGCCCCGGATCAAGCTGAACGCCTATGAAAACCGCGGCATCCTGCGGACCACGCTGTTCGCATTCGTGATGGGTTTGGCGGCGCTGGCCCTTAGCCCGTGGATCGGCACCGTCCTGCAACCGGAAACCTATATCATCTTCACGATGGTGTTCCTGATCCTGGCGGTCACATGGCGCGTCGTGCTGCGCCAGGTGACGTTGGGCATCTATCGCCGGGGCGATCCGCGCTTTCGCGTGATCGTCTATGGCGCGGGCCAGACGGGCCAACAACTGGCCGCCGCCCTGCGCACCGACAGCGCGGTGGAACTTGTGGCTTTTGTCGATGACGATCCCACGATGCAGTCGCTGGTGGTGTCGGGTCTGCCGGTCTATGCCCCGGCCGAGCTGACAAGGCTGATGGAGCGCAAGCGCATTGACCGGATCGTTCTGGCAATGCCATCCACCACCGCCCGCGTCCAGGCCCGGATCGCGGCCCGCCTGCGCCCGCTGGGCGTCGAGGTGCATTCGCTGCCGTCTTTTGCATCGCTTGTCAGCGCCGGCGAGGTCAGCCTGAAAAAGGCGGCAATGCCGCTGGACGAGCTGCTGGGCCGGCAGAACCTGGATTCCAAGCTGCCCAGCTCGGCCGAGGCCTATGCCGGGCGCACCATCCTGATCACGGGTGCGGGCGGCTCGATCGGGTCGGAACTGTGCCGACAACTGATGAAATCGCAGCCCGCACGGCTGGTGCTGCTCGATCATTCGGAACTGGCGCTTTACAACATCGAACGCACCTTAAGCGAACAGGCGGGCACGACCCAGCTGGTGCCGGTGCTGGGTTCGGTCACCGATGACGGGCTGATCCGGCGCACCCTGGCCGAACACAAGGTCGACATCGTTCTGCACGCGGCCGCCTACAAGCATGTGCCACTGGTCGAAGCGAACGAGCTTTCGGGGCTTTGGAACAACGTGTTCGGCACCCGCATCGTGGCGCAGGCCGCGCGCGACGCGAAGGTGGCGCAATTCATCCTGGTTTCTTCCGACAAGGCAGTGCGCCCGACCAATATCATGGGCGCGTCCAAGCGCCTGGCCGAGCTGATCGTGCAGGACCTGGCCACGCGATCCAGCGGCACGCGCTTTTCGATGGTGCGGTTCGGCAACGTTCTGGGCTCGTCCGGGTCGGTTATTCCGCTGTTTCGCGAACAGATCGCCCAGGGCGGCCCCGTGACGCTGACTCATGGCGAGGTGACGCGCTATTTCATGACCATTGCCGAAGCGGCGCGGCTGGTGCTGCTGGCGGGGTCGTATTCGCGCGGGGGCGATGTGTTCGTTCTGGACATGGGCAAGCCGGTGCCGATCCGCCAGCTGGCGCGCCAGATGATCGAAGGCGCCGGCCTGACCGTCCGTGACAAGGACAACCCCGACGGCGATATCGAGATCCGCATCACCGGCCTGCGCCCCGGTGAAAAGCTGCACGAAGAGCTGCTGCTGTCATCCGACCTGTTGACGACGCCGCATTCCAAGATCCTCCGCGCACAAGAGGATTTCCTGTCGGAGATCGAGATCGCCAATGCGATGCGCGACCTGCGCGAAGCGATCGATGCCCATGATGCCGCCGCCGCGCGCCGCGTCGTGGCCCGCTGGGTCGAACAGCACGACGACCCCGGCAAGGAAGGGTCGGCAACAGCCACCTGATCCGGCTTTTGTGCCACGATCGCCGGGGAAACCGGCCCCTCGTTTCCGCCTGTCGTTGACATGACCTGCCCCGCTGCCGAATACCTTTGCGCGGGGGCAGAAGCAGGACGTTCAAAATGAAAATCGCGATGATCGGCACCGGGTATGTCGGGCTTGTTTCGGGGGTTTGCTTTTCCGATTTCGGGCACGAGGTGGTCTGCGTCGACAAGGACCCCGCCAAGATCGAAAAGCTGGAAGGCGGCCAGGTCCCGATCTACGAGCCCGGCCTGCAAGCGCTGATGGCCAAGAATGTCGAGGCGGGCCGCCTGTCGTTTACCCTTGACCTGGCGCAGGCGCTGGACGGGGCCGAGGCGGTGTTCATCGCCGTCGGCACCCCCACGCGGCGCGGCGATGGCCATGCCGACCTGACCTATGTGATGGCCGCCGCCGAGGAAATCGCGCGCACCGCCGACCACTATATCGTCGTGGTCACCAAATCGACCGTCCCGGTGGGCACCAACCGGCAGGTCAAGCAAACCATCCGCAAGGCCAACCCCAAGCTGGATTTCGACGTGGCCAGCAACCCCGAGTTCCTGCGCGAAGGCGCGGCCATCGACGATTTCATGAAACCCGACAGGGTGGTGGTGGGCGTTCAGAACGACCGCGCCGCCGAGGTGATGGCCGAGATATATCGCCCGCTGTTCCTGCGTGAATTTCCCATCGTCACCACCGATCTGGAATCGGCCGAGATGATCAAATACGCGGCCAACGCCTTTCTGGCGACCAAGATCACCTTCATCAACGAAATCGCCGCCCTGTGCGAACGCGTGGGCGGCGACGTGAAAGAGGTGGCGCGCGGCATCGGTCTGGATGGCCGCATCGGCAACAAGTTTCTTCATGCCGGGCCCGGCTATGGCGGGTCGTGTTTTCCCAAGGACACCAAGGCCCTGGCGCGGATCGGCCAGGAACATGCCAGCCCGATGCAGATCACCGAAACGGTGATAAAGGTGAACGAGGAAATCAAACGCCGGATGATCGACAAGCTGCTTGATCTTTGCGACGGCAGCTTCAACGGCAAGACGGTGGCCATGCTGGGCGTGACGTTCAAGCCCAACACCGACGACATGCGCGACGCCCCCAGCCTGACCATCGTGCCCTCCCTTGTGGGCGGCGGCGCAAAGGTGCGGGTCGTCGACCCCCAGGGCCGCCACGAGGGCGAGGCGCTGCTGCCCGGTGTGCACTGGATCGAAGACCCCTACAAAGCGGCACAAAACGCCGACCTTCTGGTTGTCTTGACGGAATGGAACGAATTCCGCGCGCTCGACCTGAAAAAGTTGGCGAAAAAGATGGCGGTGCCGCGCATGGCCGACCTGCGCAACATCTACAGCCCCAAGGATGCCAAGCGCGCCGGGTTCGACGCCTACGATTCGATTGGCCGCCCGTCCTTTCTGCGCGACGACTGACGCGGTTTGACAGCGCCGCGCGCTTGGGCTACGTCGCCGCTTTCCGTTGCAAGGGGTCAGGCGCATGGGACGCAGGAAAAAGGGCCGCGATATCTCGGGGTGGCTGGTGGTCGACAAGCCCGCGGGGCTGACCTCGACCGCGGTTGTCAACAAGGTCCGCTGGGCGTTTGACGCGAACAAGGCCGGTCATGCCGGCACGCTTGATCCCGAGGCGACGGGCATCCTGGCCGTGGCCCTGGGCGAAGCCACGAAAACCGTGCCCTTCGTCACCGACGCTATGAAAGCCTATGAATTCACCGTGCGCCTGGGCCAGGCCACCAATACCGACGACGCCGAGGGCGAGGTGATCGCCACCAGCGACGCGCGCCCCACCGACGACCAGATCAAGGAGGCCCTGGGCGGGTTCCTGGGCGAAATCATGCAGGTGCCGCCCAAGTTCTCGGCCGTCAAGATCGACGGGCAGCGCGCCTATAAACTGGCCCGCGATGGCGAGGACGTGGAAATCGCCGCGCGGCCCCTTTGGGTCGAAGAACTGCTGATGGTCGACCGGCCCGATTCCGACCATGTCGTTCTGGAAATGACCTGCGGCAAAGGTGGTTATGTGCGCTCGATCGCGCGCGACCTGGGCGAGGCGCTGGGATGTTTTGGCCATGTCATCCGCCTGCGCCGCCTGTGGTCCGGGCCGTTCGAGCTGGAAGATGCGGTCACTCTGGATCGCGTCGAAGAGATGGCCCGCACGGCCGCGCTGGACGATCTGCTGCTGCCGCTAAAGGTTGGCCTGGCCGATCTGCCCCAGGTCACCTGCACCGATCAGGGCGCCGCGCG
>JAASTF010000108.1 GCA_021767525.1 Paracoccaceae bacterium | reverse complement strand
TTTCGCCCGAGCGGCTGGCCAGCCGCACCCAGTCGCCATCGCGCAGGCCGCGGTTTTCGGCGTCATGGGGGTGGATTTCCAGAACGTCCTGATCGTGCCAGACCACGTTTTCGGTGCGCCGTGTCTGGGCGCCCACGTTATACTGCGACAGGATCCGCCCCGTCGTTAGCAACAGCGGAAAGCGCGGGCCGGTGCGTTCGTCGGTGGCCACGTATTCGGTGACGATGAACCGCCCCTTGCCGCGCACGAAACCGTCCACATGCATCAGCGGCGTGCCCTCGGGGTGATCCGCGTTGCAGGGCCATTGCACGCTGCCCTTTTCTTCGAGCAGGTCATAGGTGACGCCGGCGAAGCTGGGCGTGGTGGTGGCGATTTCCTCCATGATCTGGGCGGGGTGGGTGTAGTGCCAGCCGGCGCCCATCGCGTTGGCCAGAAGCTGCGTCACCTCCCAATCGGCATAGCCATTGCGCGGTTTCATCACCTCGCGCACGCGGTTGATGCGGCGTTCGGCATTGGTGAAAGTGCCGTCCTTCTCCAGGAAGGTCGAGCCGGGCAGGAACACATGCGCGTAATTTGCCGTCTCGTTCAGGAACAGGTCATGCACGATGACGCATTCCATCGCCGCCAGCCCGGCCGCCACATGCTTGGTGTCGGGGTCGGATTGCAGGATATCCTCGCCCTGGCAATAAAGGCCCTTGAACGTGCCCTCGACGGCGGCATCCAGCATGTTGGGGATGCGCAGGCCCGGCTCGGGGTCGATCTTGGTGCCCCAGAGGCTTTCGAAAATCTCGCGCACATCGGCGTTTTTCACGTGGCGATAGCCCGGCAGTTCGTGCGGGAAGCTGCCCATGTCGCAGCTGCCCTGCACGTTGTTCTGGCCGCGCAGCGGGTTAACACCCACACCGGGGCGACCGATATTGCCGGTCAGCATGGCGAGGTTGGCGATGCCCATCACGGTGGTCGAGCCCTGGCTGTGCTCGGTCACGCCCAGCCCGTAATAGATCGCGCCATTGCCGCCGGTGGCGAAAACGCGCGCGGCGGCGCGCAGCTCGGCCGCGGGCACGCCCGTCAGCAGCTCAGTCGCCTCGGGCGAGTGGCGCAGGTCGCTGACGAAGGCGGCGTAATCCTGGAATTCGTCCCAGTCGCAACGTTCGCGGATGAACGCCTCGTCAAAAAGGCCCTCGGTCACGATGGTATGGGCCAGCGCGGTGACGACGGCGACGTTGGTGCCGGGGCGCAGGGGCAGGTGATGGGCCGCCTTGACATGGGGCGATTTCACCAGGTCGATGCGGCGCGGGTCGATCACGATCAGCTGGGCCCCGGCGCGCAGGCGCTTTTTCAGGCGGCTGGCGAACACCGGGTGGCCATCGGTTGGGTTGGCGCCGATGACGATTACCACATCGGTCTGTTCCACGCTGTCGAAATCCTGCGTGCCCGCGCTGGTGCCGAAGGTCTGGCCCAGGCCATAGCCGGTGGGCGAGTGGCAGACGCGCGCGCAGGTGTCGGTGTTGTTGTTGCCGAAAACCGCGCGGGTCAGTTTCTGCACCAGGTAAGTTTCTTCGTTCGTGCAGCGCGACGAGGTGATGACGCCGATGGATTTCTGGCCGTATTTTTCCTGCAGGCCCCGCAGGCGGTTGGCGGCGAAACCGATCGCCTCGTCCCAGCTGACTTCGCGCCAGGGCTGGTCTATCTGCTCACGGATCATCGGGTTCAGGATGCGGTCCTTGTGCGAGGCATAGCCATAGGCGAACCGGCCCTTCACGCAGCTGTGGCCGCGATTGGCCTTACCGTGCTTGTAGGGGACCATGCGCACAACCCGATCGCCCTGCAATTCGGCCTTGAACGAGCAGCCGACCCCGCAATAGGCGCAGGTGGTGACAACGCTGCGATCCGGCGTGCCCATCTCGATCACCGATTTTTCCTGCAAGGTGGCAGTGGGGCAGGCCTGCACGCAGGCGCCACAGGACACACAGTCAGAGCTCAGGAAATCATCGCCAAAGCTGCCCGCCGATACGCGGCTGTCGAACCCGCGGCCGTCGATCGTCAGGGCAAAGGTGCCTTGCACCTCTTCGCAGGCGCGGACGCAGCGGTTGCAGACGATGCATTTCGAGGGGTCATAGCTGAAATACGGGTTGCTGTCGTCTTTCGGCAGCCATTCGGGGTTGGCCTGGCCGCTGGTGTCGCGGGCGGCGAAATGGTTGGCCAGCCCCGCGCCCTCGGGCGCCTGATAGCGCACGTCGCGCAGGCCCACGGCGCCGGCCATGTCCTGCAATTCGCAATCGCCATTGGCCGCGCAGGTCAGGCAATCCAGCGGGTGGTCCGAGATATAAAGCTCCATCACGCCCTTGCGGATCTTGCGCACCTTGTCGGATTGGGTGCTGACCGCCATGCCGGGGGCGACGGGCGTGGTGCAGGAGGCCGGCGTGCCGCGCCGGCCTTCGATTTCCACCACGCACAGCCGGCACGAGCCGAACGCCTCAAGGCTGTCGGTCGCACACAGCTTGGGCACCTGGATGCCGGCCTCGGCCGCCGCGCGCATGACCGATGTGCCCTCGGGCACCGTCACCTCGAAGCCGTCGATGGTCAGCGTGACGGGTTTGCCGGTCTTGGCCGGGGTGCCCATGTCGCGGTCGTCGGGGATGATGAAATCTTTCATTCGGCGGCTTCCTTCTGGCGGGCGAACGCGTCGGGGAAATGGGTAAGGGCGGACATGACTGGGAAGGGAGTGAAGCCCCCCAGCGCGCAAAGCGAGCCCTCTTTCATCGTCTCGCACAGGTCGGTCAGCAGCTCGATCGCAGCGCCATCGCCCTGCGCGATGCGGTCGATGGTTTCGACGCCCCGCACTGCGCCGATGCGGCAGGGGGTGCATTTGCCGCAGCTTTCGATGGCGCAGAACTCCATGGCAAAACGCGCCATTTGCAGCATGTCGGCCTGATCGTCGAACACCACGAGGCCCGCGTGGCCCAGCAAGCCGCCCTTTGCGTCCAGCTCTTCATACCCAAGCGGTGCGTCGAATTTCGACACCGGCAGATAGGCGCCCAGCGGTCCGCCCACCTGCACGGCCATCACGGGGCGGCCCGTGGCGGTGCCGCCGCCCAGATCATTCACCGCCTCGTCCAGCGTGATGCCGAAGGCGGTCTCAAAAAGGCCGCCGCGTTTAACGTTGCCCGCGATTTGCAGCGTGACGGTGCCGCGCGACCGGCCCAGGCCGAAATCGGCGTAATACTGCGCGCCCTTTTCAAAGATCACCGGCACGGTGGCCAGGCTGATCACGTTGTTCACCACCGTCGGACGGCCCAGGAACCCTTCGAGCGCGGGCAGGGGCGGCTTGGCACGCACGACGCCACGCTTGCCTTCGAGGCTGTTCAAAAGCGACGTTTCCTCGCCGCAGACATAGGCGCCCGCGCCGGTGCGGATTTCCATGTCGAAGGCGCGGCCCGAGCCCAGCACATCGGCGCCCAGAACACCCGCCGCGCGGGCGATGTCGACGGCCCGGGTCATCACCGCGATCGCGTCGGGGTATTCGCTGCGCAGGTAGACATAGCCGCGCGTCGCGCCCACGCCCAACCCCGCGATGGCCATGCCTTCGATCAGGGTAAAGGGGTCGCCCTCCATGATCATGCGGTCGGCGAAGGTGCCGCTGTCGCCTTCGTCGGCGTTGCAGACGATGTATTTCTGCGGCGCGTCCGCATCATGCACGGTCTGCCACTTGATACCGGTAGGAAAACCCGCGCCGCCGCGCCCGCGCAGGCCGCTGGTTTTCACCTCGTCCACGATCTGCTGGCCGGTCATGTCCAGCGCGCGGCGCAGGCCCGTCAACCCGCCATGCGCGCGGTAATCGTCCAGCGACAGCGGGTCGATCACGCCGCAGCGGGCGAAGGTCAGGCGGGTCTGGCGTTTCATCCAGTCCAACTCGTCCACCGGCCCCAGCGCGCGGGGATGCGCGGCCAGATCGTCGAACAGCGCGGGCACGTCGCTTTCCAGCATCGGGCCAAACCCGTGGCGGATGCCATCGATTTCAACCTCGACCAGCGGCTCCAACCAGATCATGCCGCGGGTGCCCGTGCGGACCAGCGTGATGTCGATGCCGCGCTGCGTGGCCTCGGCCTGGATGGCGGCGGCGATGCTCTCGGCCCCAAGGGCTTTGGCGGCGGCGTCGCGGGGCAGGTAGATCTTCATTGCGCGGCCCCTTCCAGGATGGTTTCGATGCGGTCCATGTCGGCGCGGCCCAGCAGGTCGCCATCGACCTGCACGGCGGGCGCGCAGGCGCAAAGGCCCAGGCAATAGACCGCTTCCAGCGTCACCGACCCGTCGGGCGTGGTTTCGCCCCAGCCGATGCCCAGCTTGTCTTGCAGCCGTTGCGCCAGGTCGGTGCCGCCCATCGACTGGCATGCCTCGGCCCGGCAGACGCGGATCACCCGGCGGCCCGCAGGCGCGGCGCGGAAATCGTGGTAAAAGCTGATGACGCCCGCCACCTCGGCCCGGCCCAGGTTCAGCCGGTCGGAGATCAGGGGCACCGCCTGTTGCGGGACAAAGCCGAACTCGGCCTGCAAGGCGTGCAGGATCGGCAGCAAAGGCCCCTCCAGCCCCTCAAGCTCCGACAGGATACGGTCGGTGCTGGTTTTCAGCTGATCCTCGGCAACGGTGGCGGCGGCGTCCGTGCGCATTGGCGTCTCCCATATACGATAGATGGGTTGTGCGCCTGTTTGATATGGCAATCAATATTGATATTTCGTTGTTTGATAGATTTTGCCTATCATGTCGTCACAGCGCTTTCAGGCGTCGCAATTCGCCCCGCCAGGCGGAAAAGCGCGGTCAAGACCGGGGTTTGCGGGTCTTGGAAGGGCGCGATCAGGCCCACCGAAGGGGCGCCGCGCGTCTCGTCGATGGGCACGACCGACAGGCCGTGGCCGGTGGCAAGGAATCGGGCGTGATCCTCGGGCAGGATGGTGGCCTGCCCGCCATCGATGACCGAGGCGACCAGAACGATGGTCGAGCCGCTTTCGACGCGCGCCTGAGGGGCCACGCCAGCCTCCATGAAGTTGCGGTTCAGGATGCGGCGGTTCTGCATGTCGGGCGTCAGCAGCGACAGCGGTGTGTCGCCCAGATCCGACCACGCCACGCGGTCGCGCGCGGCCAGCGGGTGATCGGTGCGGCAGACCAGCGCGAAATGCTCGCGGTAAAGCGGGGCCGAGTTGACCCGCCCCAGTGGCTCGTTATCCAGGTAGGACAGCCCCGCATCGGCATCGAGGTTCTCCAACAGCTCCAGTATTTCCACGGATGAGCGCGACAGAACCGTGAAGGACACGTTGGGATGCGCCTGTGCGAACTCGGTGGTCAGCCGCGCGGCCCATGTCAGCGCGGTGGGGATCACGGCCAGCCGCAGATGGCCCGACAGCCCCTCGCGGACGGATCGCATTTCGTCGCGCAGGCGGCGGCTGTCGCCGACGATCTGGCGCGCCCAGACCAGCGCGCGCTGCCCCTCGGGCGTCAACCCGCCATAGCGCGAGCCGCGCTGCACCAGCTTGACGCCCAGGTGTTCCTCAAGCTGCTTGATGCCGCTGGACAGGCTGGGCTGGGTGATGCCCAGCTTTTCCGCCGCGCGTCCGAAATGCTGTTCCTTGGCCAGCGCCAGCAGCATCTCCAGTTGCTTTATCATCGGGTTTTCCTATCGCTTTGTGCGATAGTGATAGCCTGCCTTGATGCGCCTGTCAGCCGTCGCGCAGCACCTGATCGGTGATGGCGGCAAAGATACGCGCGCCCAGCGGGATCAGGTCATCGGGGAAATCATAGTCGGGGTTGTGCAGCGCGGGCCCGTGCAGACCGGCGCCCAGGAACAGCATGGCCAACTCGCAATCGCCGCCGAAGCGGCCGAAATCCTCGGACGGGCGAAGGGGCAGGCCGGCATCGTCGTGCGGTACGCCGATCCGGTCCAGCGCGGCGCGGGCGATGCGGGTGGCTGTGGCCGTGTTTTCGGTTGTCAGGAACACGTCGTCATAAGCGATCTGCACCGCCAGCCCGTCGCGCGCGGCGGCGTCCTGCACCAGTGCCTCGGCCGTTTCGACAAGCTGCGCCATGTCCGCGTCACGCAGGCTGCGCAGGGTCACGAACAGTTCGGACTCGCCCGGGGCGACGCCGAAGGCCGGTTCGCCCAGTCGCGCATGGCAAACGGTGACCAGGCGGAAATCGTCATCGGTTTCGGGGCGGCCATGCGACAGGGCAGTAAGGGCTGGGATCAGCGCGGCCAGTGCCGGGCCGGGGGACTTGCCCTTTTCGGGTTCGGAGGCGTGCGCGGTGTGCCCGGTCAGCGTGATCCGCATTCCGCGCGAGCCGCACATCACCGGCCCCTCGCCCAGCGTCACATGGCCCAGCGGAAAGCCCGGCATGTTGTGTATGGCAAAGGCGTGGGTCGGGCGCAGATCGGCAAAGCGCGGGTCGGCCACCACGCGGGCGGCGCCGGCGCCGTCTTCTTCGGCCGGTTGGAACAGCAGCGTGACCTTGCCGCGCGCCGGGCGGGTGTGCCCCAGCATCTGCGCCATGCCCATCAGCATCGCCATGTGCCCGTCATGTCCGCACAGATGCGCCACGCCGGGGATGGTCGAGCGGTGGGGGATATCGCCCAGTTCCGCAATCGGCAGGGCGTCAAGCTCGCATCGCAGCAGGATATGCGGGCCGGGCTGGCCGCTATCATAGGTGGCTGCCACGCCATCGCCGCCAAGGCCCGTCACGATCTGGTCGGGATGCGTGTCTTGCAGCCTGTCCACGACACGCGCGGCGGTCTGGCCTTCGTGGCCCGACAGCTCGGGGTGGCGGTGCAGTTCGTGCCGCCATTCGGTCAGGGCGACGATCTGGGCATTGGTCAGGCGGGGCAGGGTCTGGTCGGTCATGGCGCGACCTTAGCTGTGGCCCCACGGATTGTCATGAAAGTTTCACTTGAACTCTCTCTGTATTTCTTTATTTCGAGGAATATGGAAATAGAGGTCATCACATCCCTGTCGGCCCTCGCGCATCCGCAGCGATTGGCGATCTTTCGGCTGCTGATGCGGCGCTATCCCGATGCGCTGCCCGCGGGAGAGATCGCGCAGGTTCTGGGGCTGAAGCCCTCGACCCTATCGGCCTATCTGGCGACGCTGACACAGGCGGGGCTGATCGCGCAGTCCCGTTCGGGCACGTCGCTGCGATACGCGATTCAGATGACGGGCGTGCGACAGACCCTCGATTTCCTGCTAAGCGATTGCTGCCGGGGCCGTGCCGACCTGTGTGCGCCTAACATCTTGAAGGAGGCTGCCATGCCCCAGGACAAGTTCAACGTGCTGTTCATCTGCACCGGAAATTCCGCTCGCTCGATCTTTGCCGAAGCGGCGTTGCGCGCCACCGCCGGTGATCGGTTCAACGTTTATTCCGCGGGCACGCGACCTTATTCCGAACTGAACCCATTTGCGTTGCAGGTGCTGCGGGCCAAGGGGCATGACGTCTCGGGCCTGCGGGCCAAGAACGTGGCCGAGTTCCAGGGGCCCGATGCGCCCCGGCTGGATTTCGTGTTCACCGTCTGCGACCGCGCCGCGAACGAGGACTGCCCGGCCTGGGACGGTCAGCCCATCACCGGCCATTGGGGCGTGCCCGACCCGGTCAAGGCCCAGGGGACAGACGCGCAGAAATCTCTGGCGTTTCAACAGGCTTACGGCGCGCTGGCCAACCGCATCCGCGTCTTTGCCGCGCTGCCATTCGATGCGCTGGATCGCATATCGCTGCAACGGGCGGTCGACGATATCGCCCATACCGACCCAAAGGAAACCGCATGACCACCTACGCCCTCAACGGCCTTGGCCGCATCGGAAAACTGGCCCTGCGCCCACTGTTGGAGCGGGGCGCGCGCGTGGCCTGGATCAACGACGTGGTGGGCGATGCCGAGATGCACGCGCATCTGTTGGAGTTTGACACCGTCCATGGCCGCTGGCCCGCCGATTTTTCGCATGATTCCAAAGGCGTAAGCATCGACGGCACGCATATCCCGTTCATCGGCACACGCGATCTGACCGACCTGCCGCTGGACGGTGTCGACGTGGTGATCGATTGCACGGGGGCCTTTAAAACACAGGCGAAACTGGCGCCATACTTTGACGCGGGCGTGAAGAAGGTGGTGGTCAGCGCGCCGGTGAAGGACGGGCCGACAGCGAATATCGTCTACGGCGTCAATCACGACATCTACGACCCGGCCCAGCACCGGATCGTGACGGCGGCCAGTTGCACCACCAATTGCCTGGCGCCGGTGGTGAAGGTGATCCATGAAAACCTGGGCATCAAGCATGGCTCGATCACCACGATCCATGACGTGACGAACACCCAGACCATCGTCGACCGGCCGGCCAAGGATCTGCGCCGGGCGCGCTCGGCGCTGAACAGCCTGATCCCCACGACCACCGGCAGCGCCACGGCGATTACCCTTATATATCCGGAACTTACCGGCCGCCTGAACGGCCATGCGGTGCGGGTGCCGCTGTTGAACGCCTCGCTGACCGACTGCGTGTTCGAGGTGGAGAAAACCACCACGGCAGAGGAGGTGAACGCGCTGTTCAAGGCCGCATCCGAGGGCGCGTTGAAGGGTATTCTGGGATACGAGGAAAAGCCGCTGGTGAGCGCGGATTACACCAATGACGAACGGTCGAGCATCGTCGACGCGCCGTCCACGATGGTCATCAACGGCACCCAGGTAAAGGTCTATGCCTGGTACGACAACGAGATGGGATATGCCCACCGGCTGGTCGACGTGGCGCTGATGGTGGGGGCCAGCCTGTGAGCCGAAAAGCCCGCGCACAACACATGCACAAACCATGCACATCCGATGCATATGCCGGTCGGGCCCGCGCGGCATGACTGACACGCGCGAAACCCCCGAGGGGCTGAGCGCCTATATCGCCGTCACGGCGGCCTATTGGGCCTTTATGCTGACCGATGGCGCGCTGCGGATGCTGGTGCTGCTGCATTTCCATACGCTGGGCTTTTCGCCGGTGCAGCTGGCCTATCTGTTCGTCCTTTACGAGATCGCCGGGATGGTCACGAACCTGAGCGCGGGCTGGATCGCCGCGCGGTTGGGGTTGACCGCAACGCTTTACGCGGGGCTGGGCATCCAGGTGATGGCGCTGCTGGCCCTGGCGCAGCTTGATCCGGGCTGGTCGGTTGCGGCCTCGGTCGCCTTTGTCATGGCGGTGCAGGGGGCAAGTGGCGTTGCCAAGGACCTGGCCAAGATGTCATCGAAATCGGCGGTCAAGCTGTTGGCGCCGGCGCAGGGCGATGGGCTGTTCCGCTGGGTCGCGGTGCTGACCGGATCGAAGAACGCGGTCAAAGGCGTAGGGTTCCTTCTGGGCGCGGCGCTGCTGGGGCTGGCGGGGTTCACGGCGGCCGTTCTGGGGATGGCGGCGGTTCTGGCGGTGATCCTGGGCGCGGTGGTGGCCTTCATGCCCGCCGGTCTGCCGCGCGGGCGCAAGGGCGCGAAGTTTTCCGAGGTGTTTTCGGACTCGGCCAATGTGAACTGGCTGTCGGCGGCGCGGGTGTTCCTGTTCGGCGCGCG
>JAASTF010000107.1 GCA_021767525.1 Paracoccaceae bacterium | reverse complement strand
CGTCGTCGACGCTGGTGGCCGCCACCTTGGCGATGGCCGCCACGTCATCCAGAAGTGCAAGAAGACCGCTCATAACCGCAAACCCCGTGTTCAACCCCTTTGCGCCACCCTAGCGGATGCGCCGGGCACGGCAAGCCCGCAGGCCCCACCCCTGTTAGCGCAACCGCAGCTGGTTTGCGCTAACACCGCGAAAAAGCGTCGCTTTACATCTTTCCGGCCCGGGCGCCCCGCACTATACCGCGCGCAACTTCATACGTGCAGGAGATCTGACCCATGACCATCACCCTTGGTATCAACGGATTTGGACGTATCGGCCGCTGCACGCTGATGCATATCGCCGAAGCCGCGCGCCAGGATGTGCGCGTCGTCAAGGTCAACGCCACCGGCCCGCTGGACACCGCCGCCCACCTGATCCGCTATGACAGCGTGCATGGACGGTTCGCGGGCGAGGTCAAGATCGGCGACGGCACGATGGATGTGGGCCAGGGCGAGATGCAGATGTTCTCGACCTACAACATGGACGAGCTGGATTGGTCGGGCGTCGACGTGGTTCTGGAATGCACCGGCAATTTCAACGACGGCGACAAGGCGCAAAAGCACATCGAGCGTGGCGCCAAGGCGGTTCTGATCTCGGCACCTGCCAAGAACGTGCAGAAAACCATCGTGATGGGCGTCAATGACGAGCAGCTGGCCAAGGGCGACACGATGATTTCCAACGGGTCGTGCACCACAAACTGCCTTGCGCCGCTGGCCAAGGTGCTGGATGCCGAGATCGGGATCGAAAGCGGCATCATGACCACGATCCACGCCTATACCGGCGACCAGCCCACGCTGGACCGCCGCCACAAGGATCTTTACCGCGCGCGGGCCGCGGCGATGAGCATGATCCCAACCTCGACCGGTGCCGCCAAGGCGTTGGGCGAGGTTCTGCCGCAGCTCAAGGGCAAGCTGGACGGCTCGGCCATCCGGGTGCCCACGCCGAACGTGTCGGCGGTGGACCTGACCTTTATCGCGAAAAAGGACGTGACCGAGGCCGACGTGAACAGCGTGGTCGAGGCCGCCGCCAATGGCGCGATGAAAGGCATCCTGGGCTACGATCCCGCGCCCAAGGTGTCGATCGACTTCAACCATACCGAGGAAAGCTCGATCTTCGCGCCCGACCAGACCAAGGTAACCGGCGGCCGGCTGGTGCGCGTTCTGGCCTGGTATGACAACGAATGGGGCTTTTCCTGCCGCATGGCCGACGTGGCCGCCGCGATGGGCCGTCTGCTGTAAACCCCGCAAGGCGCGCGCCGCTTGCGCGGGGCGCGCGCCCGGTCCATACCTGTGCGGGCATTGCAACCGCGCGGGCCGTTACCCCAATGACCAACCAGATCGCCATCGTGCTGGGCCTGATGATCCTGGCCGCCATCGGGCTGGATCACTATGCCAATGACGGGGCCTATCTGATCTTTCTGGCCAAGAAGGGGCTGGACCTGATCGAGTGGATGGCCTTTTGGCGGTGACGTGACGGCCCGCTGGCCATGCGCGGCCCCTGCCCCTATCCTCCGGGGCAAAGGCGAAAGGGGATCACGGCATGATGACGGTAATCTGGGTGCTTTTGGCGCTGGTGGCGGCCACGGTTGCGGGGCTGGTGTGGTTCACCTGGTCCACCAAGCGCAAGGTCGAAGCTGCCGTGCCGCCGCGCGGTGACTTTATCGAGATCTCGACCGGGCGGCTGCATTACGTCGACAAGGGCCAGGGCCCGGCGATCGTGATGGTGCACGGGCTGGGCGCGCAGCTGGGCAATTTCGATTTCGCGCTGGTTGACGCGCTGTCATCCACCCATCGTTGCATCGCCATCGACCGCCCCGGCATGGGTTATTCCGCCCGCCCCGACGACGCCGGGGCCAGCCCGCGCGCGCAGGCCGGATACGTGGCCGAGGTGATCGACAAGCTGGGGCTGGATCGCCCGCTGATCGTCGGGCACAGCCTGGGCGGGGCGATTGGTGTCTGCCTGGCGCTGGACCACCCCGAAAAGATCCGCGGCCTGGCCCTGCTGGCGCCGCTGACGCGCGGGGGCGACGCGCCCTCGCCCGCCTTTGCAAGCCTTGGGCTGTCGTCGAACCTGATGCGCCGGATTATCGGCTGGACGCTGGCCACGCCCCTGGGGATGCGCAACACCGACCTTGTGTTCAACCTGGTTTTCGGCCCCGACCCGGTGCCGCGCGATTACGGCACGCGGGGCGGCGGGCTGTTGGGGCTGCGGCCCGGCAGCTTTTTCAACACCAGCCGCGATTACGTGGCCTCGCTGAACGATATCAAGTGGATGCGCGCGGGATATGAGACGATGCCGGTGCCGATGGCGCTGCTGTATGGCGAGGACGACCGCATCCTGAACGTCGAAAGCCAGGGCCGCAAGCTGGTGGCAGATCACCCGGCGATCCAGCTGGAGGTGATCGCGGGCGGGCATATGCTGCCGCTGACGCATCCCGACGCCTGCGTGGATTTCATCCGCCGCCACGATCCGGCGCTGTAGCGGGGAAAGGGGTGTAAAGCCCCTGCCCGGACCAGCCACAAAGCGGCCCGGGACTGCGCGGCTTACGCCTTGCCCAACTTGGCCAGCAGCTTGTCCTTGACCACGGGCGGGACGAACTTGGTCACGTCGCCGTCCAGCCGCGCGATTTCCTTGACCAGCTTCGAGGCGATCGCCTGGTGGCGCGCGTCGGCCATCAGGAACACCGTTTCCACCGAACTGTCGAGCGCGCGGTTCATGCCGACCATCTGGAATTCATACTCGAAATCCGCCACCGCGCGCAGCCCGCGCACGATCACCTGTGCGCCCACGTCATGGGCGCAGTTGATCAGCAGGTTTTCGAACGGATGGGCCACGATCTCGGTCCCCGTCTCGGCGCTCAGCGTCTTGCACTCGGCCTCGATCATGTCGACCCGCTCTTCCAGGTCGAACAATGGCCCCTTGTCGCGGTTGATCGCCACACCGATCACCAGCCGGTCCACCAGCGTGGCCGCGCGGCGGATGATATCGATATGGCCCAGGGTGATCGGATCGAACGTGCCGGGGTAAAGGCCGATGCGCATGACTGTCCCTCGCTTGACGCGTTATGAGTTACGCGCACGCAATAATATTGCGCCGGTGAATGCAACCCGATTTTCCGATGCGGGCCGGTTAGTGGCCCATGATCATGCCTTCCAGCGCGTTGCGCTCCATCGCCAGCTCTTCCAGCCGGGCCTTGACCACGTCGCCGATGGTGACGATGCCCACCAGCTTGCCGTTTTCGGTCACTGGCATGTGGCGGAACCGCCCGTCTGTCATGCGTTGCAGAACCTGGTCGGCGGTGTCTTCGCGCCCGCAGCAGGTGGGGTTGCGCGTCATCATCTCGTCCACGGTTTCCGACAGGCAGACCGCGCCGCGCAAGGCCAGGCTGCGCACGATGTCGCGTTCCGACAGGATGCCATCGACCGAGCCGCCATCCTTCGACACGATCAGCCCGCCGATCCGCCGTTCGGCCAAAAGTTGCGCGGCGTCCGACACCAGCGTGCCGGGCTTGACCGTGATCACCGGGCCGTCGCCCTTGGAATTCAGGATTTGGTGGACCAGCATGATGCCCTCCCTTTGCTCGTGCAGGTCAGCCCAGCGTCGCGCGGCTGCGACATTCTGTCAAGGTCAGGCGGTTGTTTGCGCCTCAAGCCGCGCCACCTCGGCGCGCAGCCCTTCGGCCAGGGCGGCGGCAAACCGGTTCAGCCGTTCAAGCCGGCGGTCGTCCGCGTGGCGGATCAGGTAGAAGCTGCGCGTCAGGCTGATCTTGTCGGGCAGCACCCGCACGATCCCCGCCCCCGAGGGGATGGCGAAATCATGCACCACGCCGATTCCGCCACCCTGCCGCACCCAGTTGAACTGCACCGAAACCGAGTTCGAGGCCATGGCCACACGCTCGACCCCGATTTCGTTCAGGTAATCCAGCTCTTTGTCAAAGATCATGTCGGGAATATAGCCGATCATCCGGTGCCCGCGCAGATCGTTCAGCCCGCCGATGGGCGGATGCAACGCAAGATAGCTGCGCGCAGCGGCCAGGTGCAGCTTGTAATCGGTGATCTTTTGCACCAGCAGGCGGCCGGTGGCGGGCGGGCTGACGCCGATGGCCATGTCGGCCTCGCGTTTCGACAGGTTGACCACGCGCGGCAGGGCCACGATCTGCACCTCGAGGTCGGGATTGTCGGCCATGATGCGGGTGCAGACCTGCGGCAACAGGTAATTGGCGCAGCCATCGGGCGCGCCGATGCGGATCTGCCCCGACAGCGTGCCGGGCTGGCCCCGCACCTCTTCCAGCGCGCCGGCCATCGCCTGCTCGGCGCGTTCGGCATGGGCCAGCAGGCGTTGCCCCGCATCGGTCATGGCATAGCCCTGTGGCGACTTGGCGAAAAGCGGCGTGCCCAGCTGTTCCTCCAGCCGGGCGATGCGGCGGCCCACGGTGGCGGGATCGACGCGCAGCGCCTTGCCCGCACCCGACAGGCTTTCGCTGCGCGCGACCGCCAGGAAAATGCGCAGATCGTCCCATTGCATGTCAGCGGCGGCCATGATGCCCCTTTTCGCCCGTCACATTTTGCATTTTCGCAATACCTTTTTGGAATCTTGCCCCTATCGCCGGAAATTTTGCAAGCCTATCCTGCGCGCGACGGATCAAGAGGAGGAGTCCCATGCAGGAACTGACCCATTACATCAACGGCGAACATGTCAAAGGCACGTCGGGCCGCTTTGCCGATGTCTACAACCCCGCCACCGGCGAGGTGCAGGCGAAATGCCCGCTGGCCAGTGCCGACGAGCTGGCCCAGGCGGTCGAGGTGGCCGCCGCCGCGCAACCCGCCTGGGGCGCGGTCAACCCGCAGCGCCGCGCGCGGGTGATGATGGAATTCGTGCGCCTGCTGAACCGCGACATGGACAAGCTGGCCGAGGCGCTGAGCCGCGAGCACGGCAAGACCTTTCCCGATGCCAAGGGCGACGTGCAGCGCGGGCTGGAAGTGGTGGAATACTGCATCGGCGCGCCGCAGCTGCTGAAGGGTGAATTCACCGACAGCGCCGGCCCCGGCATCGACATGTATTCGATGCGCCAGCCGCTGGGTGTCAGCGCCGGCATCACGCCCTTCAACTTTCCCGCGATGATCCCGATGTGGATGTTCGCGCCGGCGATTGCCTGCGGCAACGCCTTCATCCTGAAACCGTCCGAGCGTGACCCCTCGGTGCCGCTGATGCTGGCCGAGCTGATGGAAGAGGCCGGTCTGCCCAAGGGCATCCTGCAGGTCGTCAATGGCGACAAGGAAGCGGTGGATGCGATCCTGGACCACCCGGTGATCCAGTCGATCGGTTTCGTCGGCTCGACCCCGATTGCCGAGTATATCTATGGCCGCGGCTGTTCCAACGGCAAACGCGTGCAGTGTTTCGGCGGCGCCAAGAACCACATGATCATCATGCCGGACGCCGATATGGACCAGGCGGCAGATGCGCTGGTGGGCGCGGGCTATGGCGCGGCGGGCGAACGCTGCATGGCGATTTCCGTGGCCGTGCCGGTGGGCGACGAAACCGCCGACCGCCTGATCGAGAAACTGGTGCCGCGGATCGAGGCGCTGAAGGTCGGGCCCTATACCGCGGGCGACGACGTCGATTACGGCCCCGTGGTGACCGCCGCCGCCAAGGAAAAGATCCTTGGCCTGGTGCAATCGGGTGTCGATCAGGGCGCCGAGCTGGTCGTGGATGGCCGCGATTTCAAATTGCAGGGCTACGAGGACGGCTTTTTCGTGGGCCCGCACCTGTTCGACCGCGTGACGCCCGACATGGACATCTACCAGCAAGAGATCTTTGGCCCCGTGCTGTCCTGCGTCCGCGCCGCCAGCTACGAAGAGGCGCTTGGCCTGGCGATGGATCACGAGATGGGCAACGGCACCGCGATCTTCACCCGCGATGGCGATGCGGCGCGCGACTTTGCCAACCGCATCAATATCGGGATGGTCGGCGTCAACGTGCCGATCCCGGTGCCGCTGGCCTATCACACCTTCGGCGGCTGGAAGAAATCGGCCTTCGGCGATCTGAACCAACACGGCCCCGACGCCTTCAAGTTCTACACCCGCACCAAGACCGTGACGGCCCGCTGGCCCAGCGGTATCAAGGAAGGCGGCGAGTTCAATTTCAAGGCGATGGACTGATCGCATGGCCAATCTGCCGCGCAGCCGTTGCGCTGCGCGGCAAGACAAGGCTAACCTTTTGGCATGTCGATCGATTATCGCATCCTTCCCGATATGGGCCTGGTCTTTGTGCGCTATGCCGGCCTTGTCGAGCTGGGCGAGACGATGACGATGTTCAAACGCTTCATGGCCGATCCCCTGTGCGGGCAAGTGCACCGCCACCTGATCGACCTGAAAGACGTGCGCGCCATCGCGTTCGATTTTCCGGGTCTGCTGCGGCTCCAGGCAAAAAAGGCCGAGCATCTGTCGACGCAGGACACCGAAACCTTGATGGCCTATTACGCCACCACGCCCGACACGCTGAAAATGGCGCGGATGGCGCAGCGCAGCTGGGACGGGCTGAGCCAGGGCCTGATCGCCCGCAGCTTTGACGACGAGGCGGCGGTCAAGACCTTCCTGGGCGTGCCGCGGCTGGATATCGCCGCGCTGCGCGTCACCGTGGCGGGCTGACCAGCCGCGTCAGACAACCGGGCCGATCTGCATCGCATCCTCGATCATCCGCGCCACCGGGCGCTGGAAATCGGCATCCTTCCAATAGCCGTTATGCGAGGCCGGGTTCCACGAGGTAAAGACGTTGCCGGTGTTGATCCAGGCCTCGAACAGCTGGCCGCTGTCATGCAGCTCGGCATACTCGCCCCCTGCCCCGGCCAGTGGCATCCCCAGCGGATCGTCGCGGTCGTTGAAGTTCATCCACCAGGGCTGCAACTGCCGCTCGGGCGGAATACGCGGGCCGGGGCGGTCGATCGCCTCGATCGCGTCGGGCGCATAGGCGAAGGTAAAGATCGGGATGTTGCAGCCGAAGGTCACCATGCCCGCCATCGTTTCCAGCCGCTGAAACGGCGTGGGCGCGGTGGTGTGGCCCTTTTGCATGTCCCAGATGTAATTCGACATGATATGCCCGCCCAGCGAATGGGCCAGCACGATCAGCGGCGCCTCGCCCCCGGTCACGTCCTCAAGATGATCCAGCCCCGCCGCCACGCGGCCATGCACCTCGCGGTAGACAAAGGCGTTTTCATCCCGTTCCCAGCGATAGGCCGCCGCATCGGCCAGCCGGTGCATCACGAACTCACGCACGCCCATCCACCGCGCCTCGCCCACCAGCGCGCGGTCGATATAGATCTGCTGACGCTCTTGCAGGATGTCGGCCCAGAAAATCTCGCGCCAGCCCACCAGCCGGTCGAACCGCGCCGGGCCGATCCGGTCGCGCAGCCCGCGATACAGATCGGCGGAAAAGCTGACGGCATTGGGCGCCTGCGGCTTGTCGCCCTGGCTGCCCATGCCATGAATGACGGCGACGGCGACGCGGTGTTCGCTGGACATGGGCGAATTCCTTTCATCTGAAACGACTGGCGACAATGCGATCAGAAAAGCACGCGCAGACAGAGTCGCGCAACCTTGCGTGGCAGGCCATGCGCCGGAACTATTGTTTTCGCGCGCAAACCCTGCTGAATTGGTTCGACAACCAACTGGACGGAGGGTTCCCCGATGGCGATTGCGCAGCCGGATTTCACCATCGGCGTCGAAGAGGAATACCTGCTGGTCGACCGCGACAGCCTGGCCCTGTCCCCTGCCCCGACCGAGTTGATGGAGCGCTGCGCCGCTGCCCTTGAGGGGCAGTTCAGCCCCGAATTCCTGGATTGCCAAGTGGAAATCGGCACCCGCGTCTGCGCCAACGTGGACGAGGCGCGCGAGGATCTGCGCCACCTGCGCAGCACGGTGGCCCTGATCGCCGCCGACTATAACCTCGCGCCCATCGCGGCCTCGTGCCACCCCTTTGCCGACTGGCGCCAGCAGCACCACACCGACAAGGACCGGTACAACACCCTGCGCCAGGATCTGGCCGGCGTGGTGCGGCGGATGCTGATCTGCGGGATGCACGTGCATGTGGGGATCGAGGCCAAGGATCAGCGCATCGACCTGATGAACCAGCTGACCTATTTCCTGCCGCATCTTCTGGCGCTTAGCTGTTCATCGCCCTATTGGCAGGGCGAGGATACCGGGCTGTCGTCCTACCGGCTGACGGTGTTCGACAACCTGCCCCGCACCGGCCTGCCGCCGCGTTTGGAAAGCTGGGGCAATTACGAACGCTCGGTCACGGCGCTGACCGAGCTGGGCGTGATCGAGGATTCCAGCAAGATCTGGTGGGATCTGCGCCCCTCGGCCAGTTTTCCCACGATCGAGGCGCGGATCTGCGATGTCTCGCCCCGGCTGGAAACCACGCTGACGCTGGCCGCGCTGGTGCAGTCGCTGACGCGGATGCTGTGGCGGCTAAGCCTGAAAAACCAGCGCTGGCGCATCTATGACGCCTTTCTTGTCAAGGAAAACCGCTGGCGCGCGCAACGCTATGGCATCACCGAGGGGCTGATCGATTTCGGCGCGCGCGAGATCATCCCCTTCGACACGCTGGCCGACGAGTTGGTGACGCTGGTGGCCGAGGATGCCGCCGCGCTGGATGCGCTGGCCGAGGTGGAAAACACCCGCGCCATCGTGAAATCCGGCAATTCCGCCAGCCAGCAGCGCGGCGTCTATGCCCGCGCCCGCGAAACCGGGCGCGACCATGACGACGCCATGCGCGCCGTGGTGGCCCACCTGATCGACGAGTTTCACGCCGATCTGTGATGGGCGGTTTAACCGGCTGAAAAACTGCTGTAAGGATTGGGAATTAAACAGTCGTTCAATTCGCCGCATCCCGGGAGGAGACAGATGGATTACGCGCTGAGCGAAGAGCAAACCGCCATCTTCGACATGGCCTATGCATTCGGCCAAGAGCATATCGCGCCCTTCGCGCAAGACTGGGAAAAACAGGGCACCATCCCCAAGGATCTGTGGCCCAAGGTGGCCGAGCTGGGCCTGGGAGGCATCTACGTGTCCGAGGAATGGGGCGGCTCGGGCCTGTCGCGCCTGGATGCGACCCTGGTGTTCGAGGCGCTGGCGATGGCCTGCCCCTCGGTCGGCTCGTTCCTGTCGATCCACAACATGTGCGGCGGCATGATCGACAAGTTCGGCAGCGAAGAGACCAAGCAGAAATGGCTGCCCGACCTGTGCTCGATGAACAAGGTGTTCAGCTATTGCCTGACCGAACCCGGCAGTGGCTCGGACGCATCGGCCCTGCGAACCCGCGCCGAAAAGACGAACGAAGGCTACCGCCTGAACGGGACCAAGGCGTTCATCTCGGGCGGCAGCTATTCCGACGCTTACGTGACGATGGTGCGCACCGGCCAGGATGGGCCCAAGGGCATCTCCACGGTCGTCGTGGAATCGGGCGCCGAGGGGCTTTCCTATGGCGGGCTTGAGGACAAGATGGGCTGGCGCAGCCAACCCACCGCGCAGGTGCAGTTCGACGATTGCCTTGTGCCGCTCGACAACCTGATCGGCGAGGAGGGGCGCGGCTTTTCCTACGCGATGGCAGGGCTGGATG
>JAASTF010000106.1 GCA_021767525.1 Paracoccaceae bacterium | reverse complement strand
GACGAGGTTTTTACTCGGTTTGGTGGTCATAGCACGAGCAAAACACCCGGATCCATTCCGAACCCGGCCGTTAAGTGCCGTAGCGCCAATGGTACTGCGTCTCAAGACGTGGGAGAGTAGGTCACCGCCAAACCTAGCAAAAACCTCAAGTCTCTCTAAAACGATGGTCATTCATCCATGACCGATCATCAAGCACCCGCTCGGCCCCGCGCCGAGCGGGTGTTTTGTGTTTCGCCATTGTGTGGCGGTTACACACCCACCACAGCGCGCGAAGCGGCCAGGCATCGTAAGCGCTGACTGTCAATTCCGACGACGATGATGGGTCTGATGGCGTTGGGCGTGTAAGCTAAGGCTGCGCCTGTGTCTTTGCTGGCAACCAGGGACGTTTTTCAAAGACCCGCAACGGTGGATCGACCTGAAATGCCGGGCCGCTTGCCAGGGTCAAAGCACGCTGCGGATACGGTCGATCGCCTTCAGGATATTCTCGGTCGAGTTGGCGTAGGACAGCCGCAAATACCCCTCGCCATGCGCGCCGAAAGCGGTGCCGGCCACCGTGGCGACACCGGCCTTTTCCAGAAACAGGTCTTGCGCCTGAGCGGCGGTAAGCCCGGTTCCCTCGATATTCGGAAAGGCATAAAAGGCGCCCGCCGGATCGGTGCAGCGCAGGCCCGGCAGGTCGTTCAGCGCCGCGACGATCACCTGCCGCCGTTTGTCGAATTCGGCCATCATCTGCTCGACCGCGTCCTGCGGCCCGGTCAGCGCCGCAAGCCCGGCATATTGCGCCGCCGCGTTCACGCAGGAATGGTCATTGATGGCCAATCGCGTGGCCGCGTCGATTGCGCCATCGGGCCATACGGCGTAGCCCAGGCGCCAGCCGGTCATCGCATAGGTTTTCGACCAGCCATCCAGAACGATCAGGCGATCGCGGATTTCGGGATATTGCAAAAGCGAGACGTGCTCGCGCCCGCCATAGAGCATCTGGCTGTAAATCTCGTCGGACAGAACCGCGACATGCGGATGCGCCGCCAGCCCTGTCACCAGTTTGTCGATCTCGGCGCGGGGCGTCACGCCGCCGGTCGGGTTGGCCGGGCTGTTGACGATGATAAGACGCGTGCGCGGGGTGATCTGATCCAGAACCGCCTCGGCCGAAAAGGCAAATCCCTTGTCCTCGTGCAGGGCCATGGGAACCGCTGTGGCGCCGGTGTAGCGGATCACGCTTTCATAGATCGGAAAGCCCGGGTTGGGATACATGATCTCCGAGCCTGGCTGGCCGAACATCAGGATGGCAAAGAACATCGTGGGCTTCCCGCCCGGTACGACCAGTACGTTACCGGGGTTCACCTCGACCCCGTGGCGGCGATGCAGGTCGGCGGCGACGGCCTCGCGCAGGGGCAGGATGCCGTTGGCGGGCGTATAGCCGTGATGCCCGTCGCGCAGCGCCTCGATCGCGGCCTCGACCACGTGGCCGGGTGTTTGGAAATCGGGCTGGCCGATGCCAAGATTTATGATTTCGCGCCCTTCGGCGGCCAGCGCCTGAGCGCGTGCCAGAACGGTAAAGGCGGATTCGGTTCCAAGCCGGGACAGGCTGTCGGCAAAGATCATCTGGGCGTCCTTGGCAATGCGTGCGTTAAGAATGGCCATGTGGCCGCCGCCCAACCTGACTCAAGCCGCCTTTACATGGCAAGAGGCGGATGATGTCAGGCAGGCAAGGGCGCGGCACGGCGGTGCCATAGCAGCACGCCACCCGCCAGAACAATCGCCGGGCCGAAGATCACCGGCGCCTTCACCATGATCGCAACCGACAGCGCCAGGCGCAGGCCCATTTCGGCGCGGCCCATCGGGCGCGTTTCGAACCGCGCCAGAACCGTCGCCAGCAAGTAAAAGGCCAGGGCCATGCGCGCCAGGATCCCCAGCAGGTGCAGCGGGTGCACCTGGCCGTCAAGCCCGGGCAGATAGGTGTCGCCACCTGGCAGCGGGTTCAGCTGGGCCTGCTCGATCAGCAAAAGCTCGGGGTAGAAGGCAAAGACAAAGGGGATGACGAACATCACCACGCCGGCCCGCACCGCCGCCAGGCCGGTGCGCATCGGATCGGCCTTGGTGATCGACGCGGCGGCGAAAGCGGCGATGGCCACGGGCGGCGTGATCGCACTGGCCACGGCAAAGTAGAAGACGAACATATGCGCGGTGAAGGTGGCGATCCCCAGCCCCACCAGCATCGGCCCCATCAATAGCGCCACGTTGATATAGGCGGGCACGGTCGGCATACCCATCCCAAGGATGATCGCCATCACCATCGTTGCCAAGAGTGCAAGGAACATGAACAGCGCATTTTGGCCCGTCCCAAGCCCGGCATCGCGCAGCCATCCCACGATATCGACCGCGATGTAATTGGAAAGACCAGTGAAATTCAGGCAAAAGTCGATCACCGACACGGCCAGGAACATCAGGTACAGCCGGCTGACCAGCAGCCCGGCATCGGCCAGGGCAAACACGATCTTGCCCGGGGCCTGGCGGATCTCGCGATCCAGAAAGAACAGCAGCACCAACAGCGCCACCGCCCACCAGCCGGCGCTGCCCGCATCGCCGGCGGAGTTCTGCACGATTTGCAGCAGCCAGGGCAGGTTCTCGGCGCGGCAGCCATTCTCGCTGATGATCTGTGTCACGCCCCAAAGCCCGGCCAGCGGGCCGCAGCCCACGGCCTCTTTCGGGGTCAGAAGCAGTGCAAGGATCAGAAGGATCGGCGCGAAGATCATGATCAGGTGGATCTTGTCTTCGCGCGAAAGGCGCATGTCCTCGGTGGCCTCGCCCACGGCGTCGATCCCCTGCTTGCGGGCCTGGAACACCACGGTCAGGAACAGACAGCCGAAATAGGCCAGCGCGGGCAAGGCGGCCGCGACGATCACCTCGCGGTAGGGCACCACGGTCATGGCGGCCAGAACGAAGGCGGCAACGCCCATCACCGGCGGCATGATCTGCCCGCCCGAGCTGGCCGCGGCCTCGATCCCGCCGGCAAAGCGGCGGTCGAACCCGCGTTTCAGCATCATCGGAATTGTCAAAACCCCGGTGGACAACACATTCACCACCGGGCCGCCGGAAATGGTGCCGAACATGGCCGAGCTGACGATGGCGGCATGCGCCGGGCCGCCGCGCAGGCGGCGCGTCCACAGAAAGGCGATCTTGATCAGCGACCGGCCACCGGCCGAGACACCGAACAGCGCGCCCAACACGATATAGGGAAAGACGGTGTTCATCAGGATCGCCATGAACCGACCCAAAAGGCCCTGGGCATTGTTCACAAGGATGTCGCGCACATTGGGCCGCCCGTCGATCAGCTGCCGCGGCTCGCCGCCCAGCTTGGTCACCAGGTACTTGTTCATGTCATCCGCGCCAAAGGCATACCAGATGAACACGGTCAGCATCGTGTAGCTGGCCACCAGGATGGCCACGGCCACCAGCGGAAAGCCCCAGACCCGCACGTTGTAGCCCAGGAACACCACGATCGAGAGCGCCATCAAAGGAAACAGCCACAGGCCCAGCGTGGCGATGCAATTGGGGTCGTCCACCGTCGAGGGCGGCGGCAGCCCCATGGATTCGTTGAACGCGATTTCTTCTTTCAGGGCACGGGCGATAAGCTCGGCACGTTCGCCGGTGATCTGGTCGATCAGGCAGACACTGTCGATTTCGATCAGGTAAGCGGCGGCCATCGCAAAGGCCATGACCACCAGCGCCACATCCATCGCCAGCCCGAACAGCCGCCAGCCGCGCCCCCTGTCGCGGTAAAGGCGCGCCATCGACTGATCCAGCGCCACGGTCGTCATCATCAGCACGAAACACAGGGGCGCCAGGTATTCGAAGGAAAACCGGCGGATCACCACCCCGCTTCCGAAGGTGGCGGTGACCCAGTCATCCAATCCTGGGATCGAGGGCATCGTGTTCAGCAGGCCGATGACCACCAGCACAAAGCCAAGCACCAGCGAAAACCGTGTCAGGACGGAAGAATGCCGTAGCGTATCGAAAGACATGTGGCGGCCCTTGTCGGGTTGAATGCGGATGGAAAGACGCGCGTGGAGCGGTCGGGCCCCACAACCGGGGCCCGCGCGGCTGTTATTCCTTGGCGCAGTCGGGCACGGTATAACCGGCCTCTTCCCATGCGGCGACGGCGCCGGGGTGATACTTGACCGGGTTCATCCCGCAAAAGCCCGATTTCGCCGGGTCAAGCTCGGCCAGGCCCACGTTTTTCATGAACGGGGTCTTTTCGCGCAGCGCGTCCAGCGTGGCGATATGGGCGGCGACAAGGCCCTTGGCGGTTTCGAAAGGCATGTCCTTGTTGACCACTTCGGTAAAGGCCGTACCGATGCCGCGATACACCTTGTCCTCGGAAATCAGGCGGACGCCGCTATCCTCGCCATAGCCCATTTCGTTCCACGACACTTCAAGCGGCACGTTGCCGGGCGCGTTGAACACCTTTTGATAGGCCTCGCTTTCAAAGATGTCTTTCGGGGTCGATACCATCACCACGTTGCCCGCGGCCTGCATCGTCGTCACCCGAGCCGAGGGGAAAGTCAGCGGAAAAACGAAGGCATCCATCGACCCGTCGACCAGCCGTTGCGACAGCTGGCCCCAATTGTCCTGGTGGCCGGTGTAATCCTCGCCATCTTTCAGGCCCGCTGCCAGGAAAATCGCCTGTCGCGCGTTGACCAGGGCCGCACCGCGGGGCGGGCCGTTCCAGACGTTCTTGCCGGCCAGTTGATCCCACGATGTGATGCCCTCGCTTTCCAGCACCACCAGCCCGTAGGCGCCGGCATTATAGGGGTAAAGCGCGCGCAGGTTCGCGGCCAGTTCGGCGCCCTTTTCCTTGCCCAGGCTGGAGTAAGGGCCGCGGCCCTTTTGCATCAGAAAGCCCAGGATCAGCGGCATGGCCGAAATATCGGTGCGGCCCTGTGCGACGTTCTGGACCGAGTTCGTCAGGGTCTGGCCCTCTTGCACCTGCAGGTTCGCAACACCGGCCGCGCCGGCCGCTTCGGCCAGGTGCAGGACGGTCGCATGCGGGCTGTTGCCGGGGCTTGCAGTTTCCGCCGTCAGGTTGGCCTGGGCATTGGCGCTGCCAGCGGCCAGAGCCCCGGCCAGGCATAGCGCCGACAGGTTTTTAAGCATTTGGGTCATGGTTTTCCTCCCTTGGGTCAATGCGCCGGGGCCTCCTCTGCCCCGGTGCGATCAGCGGCGTGGCCCCTGTTTCATGTCGGGTGCCTTGCGTCCGCGGTATTTCACGGTCAGTTCCAGTGGCGTGTCGTTCTCGTCGTAAACGCCGATCACCACACCGCGCTTGCGGGTCTTGCTGCGCATCTCGATCAGTTGCTCTTCGGACCGGGTGGTTCGCTGGCTTTGGCGCCGCGTCCAGGCGAACAGCTTGTCATACATGGCGTCGATGATGTCGGCGTGATCCGCACTATCGCCCAGGTCGACCAGTTCCTGCGGATCGGCCTGAAGATCGAACAGCATCGGGCGGTGGCCGCCTTCGAAATGGATCATCTTCCACCGCTTGTCGGCGACCATGAACATCACCGCGTCGCGCACGCCGATATCGTTGATATGCGCAACAGGCGTGGCCGAGAAATCATATTCGCAGATCACGTGGCTGCGCCTGGTTTCGCTGCGCTGGCCGCGCAGGATCGGCAGCAGGCTTTCACCTTCGAGGATGTGATAGGGTGGCGTGTCGCCGGCCACTTCGACAAAGGTCGGGGCCAGGTCGATCGACTCGACCAGCGCATCGCAAACCGTGCCGCGGGTGCTGTCGGCCTCGGGCGAGGGATCGTAGATAATCAGCGGCACCTTGGTGCTGGTGTCGTGAAAAAACGTCTTTTCCCCCATCCAGTGATCGCCCAGGAAATCGCCGTGATCCGAGGTCAGCACGATCATCGTGTCGTCCATCCGGCCGGTTTCTTCCAGCCAGTCGAACAGGCGGCCCATCTGGTCGTCGACCTGCTTTATCAGCCCCATATAGGCGGGGATCACCGCCTCGCGCACGTCTTGGCGCGAAAAGGTTTCGCCCACCTTCGTGTCCATGAACATCTTGAACACCGGATGCGCGTTCTGCCGCTCGGCGTCGGACCGGACGACCGGCAGCACGTGTTCGGGACCGAACATGCTGGCATAGGGGTCGGGCACGATATAGGGCCAGTGCGGCTTGATATAGGACAGGTGGCAGCACCACGGCCCGTCATGCCCGGCGATAAACTCCATCCCGCGCCCGGTCAGATAAGGCGTTTCGCTGTCTTCCTCGGCGATGTTCGCAGGTTCGGGCGCATTTTTCAGGAACCAGCCCGACAACACGTTGCCTTCCTCGTCGAGGCCGGAATTGGCAAAGTCGTGCCAGGGGTTATCGCTTTCGTATCCCTTGGCCTTCAGCCATTTGTTGTATTCCTTGGCGCCGTCCGGGTCGTAAGAGCCATCCGGCCCCTCGGGCAACATGCCGTCGTCGCGCTCGAACACGTCGAAACCACATTCGCTGACGCGGGCGCCGATGATCGAATCGGGCTCGAGCCCCAGGCGCGCCATGCCTTCGACATCGGCGCGCATGTGGGTCTTGCCGACAAGATAGCAATCCATCCCGGCCTTGCGCAGGTGGTCGCCCATCGTGATCTCGCCCACTTTCAGGGGGATGCCGTTCCAACTGGCGCCGTGGCTGTGCACGTAGCGGCCCGTATAGGTCGACATGCGCGAACTGCCGCAAATCGGTGACTGGATATAAGCCCGGGTAAAGCGCACGCCCATCTTGGCCAGCCGATCGATATGGGGGGTGTCGAGATGCGGATGGCCATAACAGCTTAGGTAATCCCAGCGCAGCTGGTCGAACATGATGAAAAGAATATTCTTGGGCTTGGCCATATGACATCGGCGCTTGCCAGCCCGCAGATACGGGGCTTTGCGCCTCTCCTCCGTTTCCCTGAGGTGCAAGATTAGCAGCAGGCGCGCATTGCGCGAAATGCTGATTTGGGATGCACCATATCAAAACCGCTATGCAGGCGGGGCGTCAGTCCAGACCTTGCCCGACAACCTCATCCCGGATCATCTGCACCAGCAGCTGCGCCGGCGCGCTTAGTGGCCGGGCTGCGGGCACCGTGATGCCGACCGCGCCATTCATCGCGCCGCGCGCGAAATCCAGCCGCACAGCCTGGCCCGCCGTCAGTTCGCGGCGCAATGCGCCGAAGGGCTGGCACACCACCGCATCGCTTATCATCATGAAATTCCGCGCGAATTCGAACGAGATCGTCTCGATAACGTTGCGAAAGCGGCCAAGGCCCTGCGAGATCACGAAACGGTCGACCTCGGTTCGGATGATGGTTTCGGGCGCGGGCAGCACAACCGGAAAGGCGTCGATATCGTCTATGGACAGGTCTTTGGCCGCGGCCAGCGGGTGCCCGGTGCGCACGAAAAAATCCAGCGTTTCGGAAAACAGGTGCTCGAAACTCAGGCCTTTCATCTGCTCGGCGGCCAGCAGGCGGCCAAAGCCGAAATCGATCTCGGCCTTGTTCAGCAAGGTTTGCAGCCCGCCGCCAACGGTCGGTACAAGGGTCACGTCGATATCGGGGTAATGCGTTTTGAACCGCGCCATCGCGCCGGGCATGATCATGCGCACCACGTTCGGCAGAACATAGGCGACAACGCGATCGCCCACGATGCGCCCGCGCACCGCCTCAAGCCCGCGGTCGATCTGGCCCAGCCCGTTCATCACGTAACTCAGCAGCACGCGGCCATGTTCGTTCGGCACCAGCCCGGTCGAACTGCGGTCGAACAGCGGGGCGCCGACCTCGTCCTCAAGCTCGCGGATCGACCGCGACACCGCCGGCTGAACGGTGCCAAGCGCCTTGGCCGCCGCCGTCACCGATCCCAGCCGCGCCACCGCGCGGAAACAGCTGAGATGACGCATCCTGATGCGGCCCGCCGCCATGTCCTTCCCCTTGGTTCCCGGCGTCATACCCAAAGGTTGACGGCATCGCGCCGCGCCGCGCAAGGCGTTTTCACGCCGCGCCGCGATCGGTTTGCCAAGTGCGAGCCGCCGCCATAGGAGTGGAAAGGCCGTGCGGCCCGCGATCGGAGCGTGATGAGACATCTTGTGACAAATGGCAAACTGGCCGCCGGGTTGCTGGTGGTGCTGACGCTTCTGTTCGGATTGCGCGAATGGGGGGTGCCGGTGGCGTGGTGGCTGATCGACGGTTTGTCGCTAGCCGTGATCGCCGTGCTGGCGCGCCATGCCACGCGGGCGCGCTTGGCCTTTGTCTTGACGGGCATCGCGCTGACGATATGGCTGGCGCTGGCGGGCAAGGACTGGTTCGGGCTGGCGGTGCAGGGGCTGGACAAGGCGGCCTTTATCGCCGCGTTCTTTGCCGCCCTGTCGACCCTGCGCAACGTGGCCGAAACCTCGCCCGCGCTGCGCCGCGCCGGCAGCTTTCTGGCCGCGCAACCGCCCGGGCGTCGCTATGCGGCGCTGACGGGGGGCGGGCATCTGTTCGCGCTGCTTATCAATTACGGGTCGATTTCGTTGCTTGGGGGCTTGGCCTCGCAGGCCGCGCGGGCCGAACCCGATGCCGCCATCCGCGAGGTGCGGATGCGGCGGATGCTGCTTGCGGTGCAGCGCGGTTTCATCGCGTCGCTGCCGTGGTCGCCGCTGGCCTTTGCTATCGCGATCACAACGGCGTTGATCCCCGGCGCAAGTTGGGCCGGCGCGGCGCTGCCCGGTTTGGGCTCGGCCGGGATCATCATGCTGACCGGCTGGGCCATGGACAGCCTTTTCAAGCCGCGCATCGGCGGCCGCCCCTCGGCTCCGCCGCCATGCCCGGCCGGTGCATCTTGGGCGTTGATGCTGCCGCTTTTCGTGCTGCTGGCGATCCTGGCCGTGCTGGTTCTGGGCCTGCATTTCGCCCTGGGCGTCCGGGTCGTCGGCGTCGTGATGCTGGTGGTGCCTGCGGTCGCCATCCTGTGGGCGGTGATGCAGGCGCGTGGCGGAACCCAGGCGCTGTGCCCCCGCGCCGCGCGCTATATGGGGCACGAGTTGCCGGCCTATCGCGGCGAGTTGGTGCTGCTGATGATGGCCGGCTATATCGGCACGGTGGGCGCGCCGCTGCTGCTGCCGTTGATCGAGGGCCTGGGCTTCGATCCAAGGGACATCCCGCCCTGGGCCATTCTGGCCGGGCTGGTCTGGCTGATACCGCTGATGGGGCAGATTGGGATGAACCCCATCCTTGCGGTGACGCTGCTGGCGCCACTGATCCCCGATTCGGCCGCGATCGGGCTGGATGCGTCGGCCATCGTGGTGGCGATCGCCTCGGGCTGGGCGTTAAGCGGCGCGACATCGCCCTTTACCGCAACCACGCTGCTGATCGGGTCGTTCGCGGGGGTCAGCGCGACCCATGTGGGGCTGCGGTGGAACGGCGCCTATTTCCTGGTCACGTCCCTGCTGTTGATGGCATGGGTGGTGGCCTATGGCCTGTGGTTATGACCCGGCCTGCCCGGGCTGCGGGTTCTGCGCCTTGTTATATGGCGTCCAATCGGTGATTTCGGGGTAATACATCTGCCGCCAGCGCCGCACGCGCGGGTTCATGTAGCGCCGCCAGACGGGCGGCACCATCGCCGCCATCGTCATGACCGGATAGCCATAGGGCAGTTGCGGCGCGTCGGCCTCGGTATAGTT
>JAASTF010000105.1 GCA_021767525.1 Paracoccaceae bacterium | reverse complement strand
TCGGACGGGATCAGCTGCTGCCGCTTGGCCATCCACGGCACATGCGCATAGCCATAAAGCGCCACCCGGTCGGGGTTGAACGACAGCAGTTTCTGCACCGTTTCGGTGATCCGGGCGCGGCTTTGATGCGGCAGTCCGAACAGGATGTCGGCGTTCAAGCTGTGCACCCCGCGGTCGCGGATCATGTCGACCGCGCGGCGGGTGATGTCATAGCCCTGGATGCGACCGATGGTTTGCTGAATCTCGTCATCGAAATCCTGCACCCCGATCGAGGCGCGATTCATCCCCGCCGCCGCCAGCGCGTCCAACCGCGCGGCATCGATCTCGTTCGGGTCGATTTCGACGGAAAACTCGGCGTTATCTTCGGCCATCGGCGCGACGGCAAAGATCGATTCGGCCAGCTCGGTCATCATGTCGGCCTGCATCAGGGTGGGCGTACCCCCGCCCCAGTGCAGCCGCGACAGCGTGACGCCCTTTGGCAGAACCTGCCCCAGCATGGCGATTTCCGCCTTCAGCGTTTCAAGATACGCGCGCACGGGTTCGTCGCTTTGCGTGCCCTGGGTGCGGCAGGCGCAGAACCAGCACAGGCGGCGGCAAAACGGGACATGCACATACAAAGAGATACGGGAGCCGGGCGTGATGGCGCGGATCCAGTCGGCAAAATCATCGGGGCCGATCGCAGACGAGAAATGGGGCGCCGTCGGGTAACTCGTGTACCGCGGCACCTTCGCGTCAAACAGTCCCAGTTTTGCAAGTTGCGTTTTCGTGGCCATACCCCTAGCCTGTAGGGCAGGACACACCGGGTTTCATTGACCCAGATCAAGCGCGCGAAGACATAATGCTGAACGACGAAAAGACCGTGCTCTCTCACGAGTGTGAAGGATGCCCCATTCGCCATCGGGCAGTCTGCGCGCGCTGTGAAAGCGACGAACTCGAGCGGCTTGAAGAAATCAAGTATTATCGCAGTTTCGAGGCCGGCCAGACGATCATCTGGTCGGGCGACCGGATGGAATTCGTGGGGTCCGTCGTGTCGGGCATCGCCACGCTGACCCAGACGATGGAGGATGGCCGCACCCAGATGGTGGGGCTGCTGTTGCCCAGCGATTTCGTGGGCCGGCCGGGGCGCGATGGCTCGCCCTATGACGTGGTGGCCACGACCGACCTGGTGATGTGCTGTTTCCGCAAGCGCCCGTTCGAAGATATGATGTCGACCACGCCGCATATCGCGCATCGCCTGCTGGAAATGACACTGGACGAGCTGGACGCCGCGCGCGAATGGATGCTGGTGCTGGGCCGCAAGACCGCGCGGGAAAAGATCGCCAGCCTGTTGTCGATCATCGCGCGGCGCGATGCGTCGCTGAACCTGCGCCCGACGCAAGGCGCCCTGGTGTTCGATCTGCCGCTGACGCGCGAGGCGATGGCCGATTACCTGGGCCTGACGCTGGAAACCGTCAGCCGCCAGATCTCGGCGCTCAAGCGCGACGGCGTGATCGAGTTGGAAGGCAAGCGCCACGTCACCGTGCCGGATTTCAGCCGCCTGCTGGACGAGGCAGGCGACGACAATGACGGCGGGATGCTTGCCTGAGCCGCAGGCCGGCGCCGCGCTGCGCCTGATCCACGATCCAAGCAACAGTTACCTGGGCGGCTGGCCCGATCCGCTGCCCGCAGATTGGCCCGCGTGCCGCGCGGGCCCGATGCATTTCCTGGCGCAGATCGACCTGGCGCAGCTGGCAAGGGCCGTGCCCGGCAGCCCGCTGCCGCGCGATGGTGCGTTGCAATTCTACGCCGATACCGGCGTTTTCTTGGATTACGAAAAGGAATGCCCGGTCGCCCTGCGCCATGTGACCGGCGATGCCGCAGCCGGGGCGCGCCCCGATCTGCCGGGCTTGGGCGGCTATGCCTGGGATCAGTTGTTTCCGTGGGGTTTGGGGCCTGATGATGTGCCCACCCATTTCCGCCACTGGCCGGTGGACATGCTGCCCTTGCGCGCCACGCCCGAGGGGGTGATCGACGCGGTTCAGGCGGTGCTGTACCCGGACGTGGGCATCGCGCCGCATCCCAAGCTGGACCAGATGCTGGCCGAGGGCAACGCCGCCACGCCCTGGCGCGCGGTGCAGATGGTGCTGGCCCGCGTCGCCGCCGATTTGCAGGCGGGCGCGCCCCTGCCGCGCCGCAGCCTGGGTGCCGCGTTCAAGCGGCGCGATCCGTCGGCCCCCGACCCGTCGCTGATCCGCGCGACGCATGATGCGCTGGCGGCGATGCAGGCGATTGCCGATGGCCAGCCCGGCGACGGCATCGTGCCGCCCGCGCAGATGCAGGCGCTCGCCGGGCACACCGCGCCGATACAGGCGCTGGCGCGGCACCTGCCCCCGCGCAGCTTTACCCAGCGCCACACCCGGCTGGCCCGGGACGAGGCGGGCACGCTGTCGATGCTGCTGGACGGGCCGCGCCGTCATGTCTGGCTGGATTGGCTGGCCAAGGGCGGTGATCTGGCTGCGCGGGTGCCTGCCGATTTCCGTGACCGCGCGATGGGGCGCGTCTGGCATCAGGCGCGCAACGCCGATTACGTCGGCCCCTGGAGTTACTGGCACCAGGCGCTGGGCCCGGTCGTGCCGGGGACCGAGGCGGGCGTTGATCCGGCCAGCCACATTTTGCTGCTGCGCATCACCTGCGACGCGCGGGTGGGGTACTTCATGGATGGCGAACACCAGCCCGCCTTTTCGATCTGGATCGCGCGCGACGCCGCGGCGCGGGGTGACTGTCAGGCCGCGTTCGGCAAGCTGTCGGACGTGGTGGCGTAGCGCTGCGCATTTGCGCGCGGCGCGTTTCCTGCTAAAGCCTTGCCGCGATATGGCGCGGAGGGACCGATGCAAGACACCCATGTTCTGATTTCCGGCGGCGGGATTGCCGGCTTGTCCCTGGCGTTGACGCTGCACCAGGTCGGCGTGCCCTGCACGGTGTACGAGGCCGTGCCCGAGCTGCGCCCTCTGGGCGTGGGGATAAACCTGCAACCCAACGCCGTGCGCGAGCTGTATGACCTGGGCTTTGCCCAGGCCGATCTGGACGCGGTGGGCGTGCCCGCCCGCGAATGGGCGCTGGTGGGGCGCAATGGCAACGACATCTATGCCGAGCCGCGCGGCCTGCTGGCGGGCTATAACTGGCCGCAATACGCGGTGCATCGCGGGCAGTTGCAGATGATGTTGCTGAACGCCGTGCGCAACCGGCTGGGCGCGGATGCGGTGCAAACCGGCGCGCGGGTGACGGGCTATGCCCAGGATGCCGAGGGCGTCAGCGTGACGATCACCGACCCGCAGGGCAACACGCGCACCGAACGGGGCAGCCTGCTGGTGGCGGCGGATGGCCTGCACTCGCCCATCCGGGCGCAGATGCACCCCGATCAGCCGCCGATCCAATGGGGCGGCGCGGTTCTGTGGCGCGGCGTGACACGGGCCAAACCCATCCGCACCGGCAGCAGTTTCGTGGGGCTTGGCACGCATAAGCACCGCATGGTGATCTATCCGATTTCGCACACCGACGCCGATGGCATGGCCACGATCAACTGGATCGCGGAACAGACCTTTGACAATTCCGCCGGGTGGGAAGGCGACTGGAACAAGAAGGTCAGCGCCGAAGATTTCGTTCATCATTTCGAGGGCTGGGATTTCGACTGGCTGGACGTGCCTGCCCTGATCCGCGGCGCGGACGAGGTTTATGAATACCCGATGATCGACCGCGAGCCGGTGCCGACCTGGGTGGATGGCCGTGTGGCGCTGATGGGGGATGCGGCGCATGTGATGTATCCCACCGGCTCGAACGGGGCGAGCCAGGCGATTATCGACGCCCGCGTGATCGGCGCGGAGATGGTGGCGCACGGGGCCGGGCCGCAGGCGTTTTCGGCCTATGACGCGCGGCTGTGCGGGCCGGTGTCGCAGCTGATCCTGCGCAATCGCGGCGCGGGGCCGTTCGGGATGCTGAACATCGTCGACGAGCGCTGTGGCGGCGCATTCGACAACATCAACGATGTCTTCCCCGCGGAAGAGCGCGCCGAGTTCATGGCCGGTTACAAGGCCGCCGCCGGCTTTGCCATCGAAACGTTGAATGCTGCCCCGCCCACCATCGCGCCCGGCGCGCGCGTGGCGGCATGAATTGATGCCGCCCTGAATCCGTGTCACGCTGAGCGCAGCTTACACGGAGGTGGCGAATATGGGTGTTGAAAGCCTTTTGGCGATACTGATCGTCGGTGCGATTGCTGGCTGGCTGGCGGGCAAGATCATGCGCGGTGGCGGCTTTGGCCTGCTGGGCAACATCGTAATGGGGATCGTGGGGGCCTTTGTCGCCGGGCTGATTCTGCCGCGGGTGGGTTTGAACATCGGCGGTGGCTTCATCGGCTCGATCATCAATGCCACCATCGGCGCGGTGATCGTGATTTTCCTGATCCGTCTGGTCAAGAAGGCATGAAAAAGGGTGGGCAAAACTGCCCACCCTACGCATGATGTCGGACTGTCAGGTGGGCAAACTGCCCACCCTACGAGGCACGGTGCATCGGCGCCGGTCAGTGCGCCATGAACACCGGAATTTCGGTCTGTTCCAGCATATAGCGCGTGGCGCCGCCCAGGATCGCCTCGCGGAAGCGCGATTTGCCATAGGCGCCCATCACCACCAGGTCGGCCTCGATATCCTTGCAGTGACGCAGCAGCACGTCCGACACGCGCGGCATGGTTTTCGACATCACGTCGATTTCGCATTTCACCCCGTGGCGCGCCAGGTATTGCGACAACAGCCCGCCCGGGTCAGAGCGGTTGGGCCCATGCGTCGGCGGGTCGATCACCACCACATGCACCGCCTGCGCGGCGATCAGCAAGGGCAGGGCGGCGCGCGCGGCGTTCAGCGCCTCGGCGCTTTCGTTCCAGGCCAGAACGACCTTTTCGGGTTTCTTGATCGCGTTCTGATCGTCGGGCACCACCAGAACGGGCGTGTGCCCTTCGAACATCGCCGCCTCGAGGATCGGTTCCAGCTCGACCCCGCGGCCCTCGCCATAGGGGCGCGGCAGCACCACCATGTCCGAAAACCGCGCGCGCGCCGCCACGTGGCGGCCGATATCGGCCAGCTGCGCCACGCCGGACTCGGCGCTCCAGCGGATTTCGCTGGGGCGCAGGTAGTCGCGGACCTTGGCCTCGACCGCCTCGGCCTCTTCCTGGGCGCGGGCGATGCTTTCCTGCAGGATCATCGCGTTGGCACCGGCGTAGTAATAGCCGGTCTGGCTGCGGTCGACCCCCATGCACAGCACTTCGAGATGGGCATCGTTCGCTTCGGTCAACGTGACCGCCTGTGACAGGACGGGGCCTGCCAGGGACTCGTCGGTCAGAACGGAAAACAACGATTTGTAGGCCATTTACGGTCTCCTTCATGTGTTCCGCGCAACCATCGGCAGGGCGCGGCCTCGGGCCCACCCTACGCAGGGATGAAAGATGGGCGCTTTGACACGGGTCAATGAATCGCCGGCCGTCCTTTGATGCAGATCAATGCAGCCGCAGCATCCCCGCCGCATTAAGCGAACAGTCTAAACCTACCCGTGCGCCTGTTCGAATCGCGCGGGGACAGACGAAGGGACGCAAAATGGGTAACTACATCAAGCTGATCGTGCTTGGCCTGATCGCGCTGTTCGCGCTGATCGCGGCCAATTACGCGCGCGATCTGGCATATCTTGTCAACGCGGTGACGGTGGCCTTGGCCGCGGCCGCGCTGTTCGTGTGGACGCTGCGCCGCACGGATGAGCCGGTTCCGAATATCGATCTTTCGGGCGAATACATGGATGGCGTTGTGCGCGCCGGGGTCATCGCGACCGCCCTGTGGGGTGTCGTGGGCTTTCTGGTGGGCGTCACCATCGCCTTTCAGCTGGCTTTTCCGGCGCTGAATTTCGAATGGGCGCAAGGCTATCTGAACTTTGGTAAATTGCGTCCGCTTCACACGTCGGCCGTGATCTTTGCCTTTGGCGGCAACGCGCTGATCGCCACCTCGTTCTACGTGGTGCAGCGCACCAGCGCCGCGCGCCTGTGGGGCGGCAACCTGGCCTGGTTCGTTTTCTGGGGCTTCCAGCTGATGATCGTGCTGGCCGCGACCGGGTATATCCTGGGCGCCACGCAATCCAAGGAATACGCCGAGCCGGAATGGTATGTCGATTGGTGGCTGACCATCGTTTGGGTCGCGTATTTCGCTGTCTTCGTCGGCACCATCGTCAAGCGGAAAGAGCCGCATATCTACGTGGCCAACTGGTTCTATCTGTCGTTCATCATAACGGTGGCGATGCTGCATATCGTCAACAACCTGTCGATCCCGGTGTCGATCTTCGGTTCGAAATCGGTGCAGGTGTTCGCCGGCGTGCAAGACGCCATGACCCAGTGGTGGTACGGCCACAACGCCGTGGGCTTTTTCCTGACCGCGGGCTTCCTGGGGATGATGTATTACTTTGTGCCCAAGCAGGCCGAACGCCCTGTTTTCAGCTACAAGCTGTCGATCATCCACTTCTGGGCGCTGATCTTCATCTACATCTGGGCCGGTCCGCACCACCTGCACTACACCGCGCTGCCTGACTGGGCCTCGACCTTGGGCATGGTGTTCTCGATCGTGCTGTGGATGCCCAGCTGGGGTGGCATGATCAACGGCCTGATGACGCTGTCGGGCGCCTGGGACAAGCTGCGCACCGATCCGATCATCCGAATGATGGTGATCTCGGTCGGCTTCTACGGCATGTCGACCTTCGAAGGGCCGATGATGTCGATCCGCGCGGTGAACTCGCTGTCGCACTATACCGACTGGACCATTGGCCACGTGCACTCGGGCGCCTTGGGCTGGAACGGCATGATCACCTTCGGTGCTCTGTACTTCCTGGTGCCGCGCCTGTGGAACCGCGAGCGGCTGTATAGCCTGAGCCTGGTGTCCTGGCACTTCTGGCTCGCCACGATCGGCATCATTCTTTACGCCGCATCCATGTGGGTGACCGGCATCATGGAAGGCCTGATGTGGCGTGAAGTGGATGCAAATGGCTTCCTGGTGAACAGCTTTGCCGACACCGTGGCCGCCAAGTTCCCGATGTATGTGGTGCGTGGTCTGGGTGGGGTGCTCTACCTCGCTGGCGGCATCATCATGTGCTACAACCTCTGGATGACCGTCCGTCGTTCGCCTGCCGTTGAGGCGACGAACCAGATGGTCCCGGCTGAATAAGGAGGGCCGGAGAGATGGCAATTCTCGATAAACACACGATCCTTGAGAAGAACATCACGCTTCTTTCGATCTTCGCCTTCCTGGTTGTGACCATCGGTGGCATCGTTCAGATCGCACCGCTGTTCTGGCTGGAAAACACCATCGAGGATGTAGAAGGCATGCGCCCCTATACCCCGCTGGAACTGGCCGGGCGCGACATCTACATCCGCGAAGGGTGCTATGTCTGCCACAGCCAGATGGTGCGCCCGATGCGGGACGAGGTGGAACGTTACGGTCATTACAGCCTGGCGGCTGAATCGCAGTACGACCACCCGTTCCAGTGGGGCTCCAAGCGGACCGGGCCCGACCTGGCCCGCCTGGGCGGCCGCTATTCGGACGAATGGCATGTCGACCACCTGCGCGATCCGCAGTCGGTGGTGCCGGAATCGGTGATGCCCAAATACGGCTTCCTTGAAAATCGCCTGATCGATGGCGAGCATATCGAGGACCTGCTGCGCACCCATGCCCTGGTCGGTGTTCCCTATGACGAGGACATGAACGGCGAGCCCAGCATGGACCGGATCGAAAACGCCCGTGCCGATTTCCTGGCGCAGGCCGACCCGGACAGCGACTATGACGGGCTGCTGGAACGCTATGGCGAAAACGTGAACGTGCGCAATTTCGACGGTCAGCCCGGGATTTCCGAGGCGGATGCGCTGATTGCCTACCTGCAGATGCTGGGCACGCTGGTCGATTTCTCGACCTTCACGCCGGATGAAAGCCGCTGAGGGAGGGGACCATGGACACATATTCCCTTCTTCGCCAAATCGCCGACAGCTGGTTTCTGCTTGCGATGTTCATCTTCTTCATCGGGGTCGTGATCTTCGCGTTCCGCCCCGGCTCGACGAAGGTGTATGACGACGTGGCAGACATCCCGTTCCGGCACGAAGACAAACCCGCCCCGCGTGGCGGCCGGCCCGAGGAGGCTTGAGGCATGGCACAACAACCCAAGAAAAAGCAGGACGTCGATACCACCGGCCATGAGTGGGACGGCATCCAGGAATACAACAACCCCCTGCCGCGCTGGTGGCTGTGGATCTTCTACGCCACCATCGTGTGGGGCATCTGGTATACGATCGCTTACCCGGCATGGCCCGGCATCAAGAACGCGACCGCCGGTTACCTGGGCTTTTCGACCCGGGGCCAGGTCGCCGAAGAGATCGCCGAGTTCGAAGCCAAGCTTGAGCCGATCAACGCCAAGCTGGTTGCAGCCGACCTGAACGAGATCCGTGGCAATGACGAGCTGGAAAGCTATGCCGTCAACGCGGGCGCCGCTGTGTATCGTACCTGGTGCGCGCAGTGCCACGGCTCGGGTGCCGCCGGCGCGGTTGGCTATCCCAACCTGCAGGACGACGCCTGGCTGTGGGGCGGCTCGATGGAAGAAATCCATTACACCGTCAGCCACGGCATCCGGAACGAGGAAGACCCCGACGCCCATTGGAGCCAGATGCCCGCATTCGGCGCCGATGAGCTGCTGACCGAAGAAGAGGTCCAGCAGGTGGTCAACTACGTCATGTCGCTGTCGCCGGTGAACCCGCCGGTCGATGCCAGCCTGGTCGAAGCCGGCGCCGAGGTCTACGAGATCAACTGCGCCGCGTGCCACGGGGAAAACGCGATGGGCGACAAGTTCCAGGGTGCGCCCAACCTGTCGGATGCGATCTGGCTGTATGGCGGCGATTACGACTCGATCTACGAAACGGTCTGGAATTCGCGCTTTGGCGTGATGCCCCCGATGGGCGGCGCCGAGCTGACCGAGGCCGAGATCCGCGCCGTCACGACCTATGTTCACCAGCTGGGCGGCGGTCAGGCGCCCGAGTAAAAAGAATACCCGTGGGCGGCTACAGCCCACGGGTTCGGCACCGGCCATTCCGTCCTGTTCGCGCGTTTCCTGGAAGGCCGGTGCCACCTTTTTCGACGGTGGTCGCTGTGGGCGTCAAGCCCCTAGCGGCCACCGTTTTCGTTTTTCAGCGCCTCGCGCATGGTGAAAACCGGCCGCTTCCAGCGGCCCCGGCGCCAGGGCCAGCGGGCGCTGCGCTGCTGCTTGCGATGCAGGTCGGGGTGGTAAACGATGGGGTCGATCATTTTCTGTCTCCGGTTTTGGGGGCGGTCAGGCGGGGCCGCTCGGGGCGGCGCCAATGGTCGGGGGCCTGCCAGTCGGCAGGCGTGTGGCGGGTGGCGGGTGGCCGTCATGAAAGTTTTGGCCCATATTCCGATCATGTGATGTCCTTTCGCGGTGCAGTGCCATGCCTTGAATTTGGGGTATTCTGCACCATTATGCGACTCAGGGATTTTTTAGACATGAAAGTATGACTTACATGATCGACTGGCAGAATATGCCGCCGCTGACCGCGCTGCGCGCCTTTGCTGTCTATGCCGAGGTGGGAAATGTCAGCGCCGCGGGCGCGCGGCTGAACGTCAGCCACGCCGCGATCAGCCAGCAGATCCGCGCGCTTGAGGCGCATATGGGTCTGACGCTGCTGGA
>JAASTF010000104.1 GCA_021767525.1 Paracoccaceae bacterium | reverse complement strand
GGATCAGACCGACATGCAGACGTATTTCATTTCCAGGAATTCCTCGATCCCGTGGTGGCTGCCTTCGCGGCCCAGGCCCGATTGCTTGACGCCGCCGAAGGGCGCCACCTCGGTCGAGATGATGCCGGTGTTGACGCCGACGATGCCGTATTCCAGCGCCTCGGCCACCTTGTAGACCCGTGAAAGATCCTTGGCGTAGAAATAGCTGGCGAGGCCGAAGATCGTGTCATTGGCCATCGCGATCACGTCATCCACATCCTCGAACTTGAACAGCGGCGCGAGCGGGCCGAAGGTTTCGTCGGTGGAAAACAGCATGTCCTGCGTGGCGCCGGTAACGATGGTGGGTTGAAAGAAATTGCCCTCCATCTGCTGCGCCTCGCCGCCCAGAATTACCTCGGCGCCCTTGGATTTGGCGTCGGCGATATGCTCTTGAACCTTTTCGATGGCGTCGGCGTTGATCAGCGGGCCCAGCTCGACCCCGTCTTCCAGGCCGTCGCCCACCTTCATCTTGCCCACGCGGTCGGCGAGTTTCTTGGCGAACTCGTCGTAAACGCCGGCCTGCACGTAGATGCGGTTGGCGCAGACGCAGGTCTGGCCGTTGTTGCGGAACTTGCACATGATCGCGCCTTCGACGGCGGCATCGATATCGGCGTCGTCGAAGACGATGAAGGGGGCGTTGCCGCCCAGCTCCATCGAGCATTTCATGACCTGGTCGGCGGCCTGTTTCAGCAGGATGCGCCCCACCTCGGTGCTGCCTGTGAAGGTCAGTTTGCGGACCTTGGGGTTTTCGCAGAATTCCTTGCCGATATCGCTGCTGCGCGACGAGGTGACGATGTTGAACACGCCCGGCGGAATGCCCGCGCGTTCGGCCAGCACCGCCATCGCCGTGGCCGACAGGGGCGTTTCTGCCGCCGGGCGCCCGACAAAGGTGCAGCCCGCCGCCAGCGCCGGGCCGGCCTTGCGCGTGATCATCGCGGTTGGGAAGTTCCAGGGCGTGATGCTGGCCGCGACGCCGATGGGCTGTTTCATCACCATGATGCGCTTGTCGCGCTGGTGGCCGGGGATGGTTTCGCCGTAGACGCGCTTGGCCTCTTCGCCGAAGAACTCGATGAAGGACGCGCCATAGCCGATCTCGCCCTTGGCCTCGGCATGGGGTTTGCCCTGCTCGGCGGTCAGGATGGTGGCCAGGTCGTCGGCGTTTTCCATCATCAGGTCGAACCATTTGCGCATCACCGCCGCGCGTTCTTTGCCGGTCCAGGCGGCCCACTCTTTTTGCGCGGCGTGGGCGGCGTCGATCACGCCGGCCACCTGATCGCGGCTGAGGTCGGCCACCTTGGCGATCACGTCGCCGCGGGCAGGGTTTTTCACGTCGAAGGTTGCGCCGCCATCGCCCTCGATCCAGTCGCCGTTGCCATAGGCGCGTTCGGCCACAAGGCTGGGATCTTTCAGCAGCGATTTCAGGTCTGTTTCGGTCTTGGCCATGTCCATATCCTCCTGCGGGAAAAATCGGTTGGGGACAGGCAAACCACTCTGGGCTAGGCTTGTCCAGTAAGGACCGCTGAAATTGTTGCGATGTTAAGGAGGCTCGGATGGAGCTGGACGACGCCTATGCCAATGCCGCCCATATCCCCGGCGCAGATGCCTATCCCGACACCTGGGCGCGGCAGGCGGCCGCGTTCCGCGAGGGGTTGATCGAGCAGGGCCTGGCCGAGCTGGACGTGGAATATGGCGACAGCGCGCGGCAGCGGTTCGACCTGTTTTTGCCGCGCGGGGCGCCGAAGGGTTTGTTTGCCTTTGTGCACGGGGGTTATTGGCTGCGGTTCGACAAATCGGTTTGGTCGCATCTGGGCGCGGGCATGTTGCAGCGCGGCTGGGCCGTGGCGATGCCGTCTTATGACCTGGCACCGCAGGTCGAGATCGCGCGGATCACCTGGCAGATCGCCCGGTTTTTCGAGGTGGCGGGCCAGATGGTGGCGGGGCCCATTCGGATGGCCGGGCATTCTGCGGGTGGGCATCTGGTGGCGCGCATGGCGGTGCCGGGCGTGTTGCCGCGCGCACTGGCCGAACGGTTGGCCCATGTCATGCCGATCTCGCCCGTGGCGGATTTGCGGCCTTTGCTGAAAACCTCGATGAACGCGCAGTTCAAGATGGACGAGGCCGCCGCCGCCGCCGAAAGCCCGGTGCTGAAGCGCCCGATCGACGGGCTGCCGGTGACCGTCTGGGTCGGCGGGGACGAGCGCCCGGCCTTTCTGGATCAGGCGCAATGGCTGGCCGATGCCTGGGGCTGCGGCCATGTGGTGGTTCCGGGGCAGCACCATTTCAACGTGATCGACCCGCTGGCCGATGCCGACAGTGATATGGTGAAAACCCTTTTGTCCTAATGCGCTAGCCGAATTTCTCGGTCCAGGTCGGCTGCGTGTCGCCCGGCGCGGCGCTGGCGTGATAAACCGCCCGCGCGATGGCGCGCGCCATGCAGGTTGCCGCTGCGTGGCCCAGGGTCAGCGTTTCGGCGATGGGGTTTTGTAGGGGATGGGCGCCGGTCGAGGCGGCGAAGATCAGGTCACCATCCATCGGCGTATGGGCGGGCACGAGGGCGCGGGCATAGCCGTCTTGCGCGGCGGTGGCGAGCCGGGTGCATTGCGCCTTGTCCAGCGCCGCGTCTGTGGCCACGATCGCGATGGTTGTGTTGGCGTGGGCGGCCAGTTTGGTTTGCGGCACATGGGTATCAGGAAAATCGCTGGCCACGCCGCGCGCGCCGAATTCATCGCCAAGCTCGAACGGGGCGGCCCAGAAGTGCGGGCCGTCGCCCACGGTGGCCGATCCCAGCGCATTCACCACCACCAGCGCGCCCACCGTCGCCCCCGACGGCAAGGTGATCGAGGCCGAGCCAAGCCCGCCTTTCAGCGTCGCGGTCGTGCCGCCCGTGCCCGCGCCGATGCTGCCCAGATCAAAGCTGTCACTGGCGGCGGCAAGCGCCTTAGCCCCTAGTAAACTATAGGGATTTTCGCCCCAATCCTTGTCGCCGCCATTGTTCAGGTCAAAGATGATCGCGCCCGGCACGATGGGCACGTTATGGGGCCCGACCTTGAAGCCACGGCCCTGTGCGCGCAGGGCGTTGGCAACGCCCGAGCAGGCATCGAGCCCCAGGGCCGAGCCGCCCGACAGCACCAGGGCGTCGACCTGCGCGACCGTCTTATCGGGGGCCAAAAGCTCGGTTTCGCGGCTGCCGGGGGCGCCGCCCATGACGTTGACGCCACAGGTAAACGGCGCATCCGACGTCAGGACGGTGACGCCGGTTTTGATGGCGTCGTCCTGCGCGTTTCCGACCCGCAGACCGGGCACATCGGTGATCAGGTTGCGGGGGCCGGGGGTGGCGGTCATGGGCGTCCTTTCGCGGGTCGGGGGCCGAAAATGGCCGGTCACAACACATGCACAACCTATGCACAACCGATGCATATGGCGACAAGGGGTGTTGGCGCTGCGGATTGCCAGACCGCGGGATGGCGATCCGACGCTGGAGCGGCTGCGCTTTATGGTTGCCACACCTGCGGATGACCCGAACGGCGCGCTTGCGGCACCCAATCGCCAGCCCGGGGGGGGGCGGTCTGGCGATGCGCGACGCCTGCGGCGCTGTTCGCGCGGGGGCTGGAGCAATCGACTGAATAGCCCGGCAAGCGATGGGAGGTCGGGGCGGCCCCTGGCCACTATTCGCGCGGGGGCACACTCTTTTCACTTGACCGGGGGGCGGGGCTGATGTGCAACGGCAGTGGCCCCGGGCGATGGCGTCGCCCCGTCCCGATGGACGTGCCAATTTCAATCCGTCCTGAACGCCGGGACCTTCTGCACAAGGAGGGTCACAGATATGGACCGCCCAGACTTCTTCCGCTTTCACAATGGCGAAAAGGCCCCACTGCCCTTTGCCGAGATCGAGTACGAGGCGCGCCTGCGCGGGTTGCGGCGCATCATGGATGACACTGGCGCGGGCGCGGTTGTGCTGACCTCGATGCACAACATCGCCTATTACAGTGGTTTTCTTTATTGCAGTTTCGGCCGGCCCTACGGGTTGGTGGTGACGGATACCGACTGCGTCACGATCAGTGCAGGGATCGACGCGGGCCAGCCCTGGCGGCGCTGTCATGGCGACAACATCACCTATACCGACTGGCAGCGCGACAATTTCTGGCGCGCGGTGGCGCATGTGGCGGGCGAGGGCCAGGTTGTCGGATACGAGGGCGACCACCTGACCCTGCAACAACGTGACAAGCTGGAAGATTTCCTGTCGCCCGTCACGATGGTCGATATCGCGCCCGCGACGATGCGCCAGCGCATGATGAAATCGCCGGCCGAAATCGCCCTGATCCGCCAGGGCGCGGCGGTGGCGGATGTGGGCGGCTATGCCATCCGAAACGCGGTGCACCCGGGCGCGCGCGAGATCGACGTGGCGATTGCCGGGCGCGACGCGATGGAGTTGGAGATCGCGCGCCGCTTTCCCGATGCCGAATACCGCGACACCTGGGTGTGGTTCCAATCGGGGCTGAACACCGACGGCGCGCATAACCCGGTGACGGGCCGGGTGTTGGAGCGGGGCGATATCCTGAGCCTGAATACCTTTCCCATGATCTCGGGCTATTACACCGCGCTGGAGCGCACCATGTTCGTGCACGAGGTGGACGAGGCCAGCCTGGCGATCTGGCAGGCCAACGTGGCCGCGCACGAGCTGGGCATCAGCCTGCTGAAACCCGGCGTCAGCTGCGCCGAGGTCACCCACCAGATCAACGCCTTTTTCGCCGAGCGTGACCTGCTGCAATACCGCAGCTTCGGCTATGGTCATTCCTTTGGCGTGCTGTCGCATTACTATGGCCGCGAGGCGGGGCTGGAACTGCGCGAGGATATCGACACCGTCCTGCGCCCCGGCATGGTCATCAGCATGGAGCCGATGCTGACCATCCCCCAGGGCCAGCCCGGCGCGGGTGGCTATCGCGAGCACGACATCCTGGTGATCACCGAGGACGGCAACGAGAACATCACGGGCTATCCCTATGGTCCGGGGTTCAACGTTGTTGGTTGATGTTAGACATCAAGGGGCCGGCAACGGCCCCTTCACGACTACAGGTTAAAACTTTGCACCCCCTGCACCAGAACCAGCGCGCTGTAGCTGGCCCAGAACATCAGCGCGAATAGCATGAGCCGCCATAGCTTGCGCTTGACGCCCGATACGATCAGGCAAGACACAGGATACCAGGCAAGGGCCGGCACACCCAGAAGCAGCAGCATCGGCAGGAGAACTGCAAGGCGCCACTGTCCGATCACGAACGGCGCCAGCATGCCGATGATCCACGGCAGCCAGTTCACCACCACAAGGGGCGTTATTAGCATCAGCACAATCGCGCCCAGAACCCGCCCCAGATTGGGCCGCAAAACCGCGCGCATCCGGTGCCGGTTGGCCCGGATGAGTCCCGCGATCACCGCCAGCGCATAGCCCAGCACCAGCGCGAATGGCACCGCCGTGATTGCCGTTGCCTGATATTCTTGCTGCGGCGCAAACCTCGGTAACGGAAACGGCCCCAGCATGTAGACAGCCCAGATCACCCCTGCCAGCAGAAGGGCCAATCGATGTACGAACCGGCGCGAAAGCGGTTGTGCAGGCTGTGGATCGGTGTGCATTTGCGGACACGATGGCGCAAAGCGCCGGGTGGCGATAGCCCCGTTCTGCGCAAGTCTTACAGCGGCGAACGCTGCCGCATGTTTTCCCCCGTTCCGTGCGCCTTGCGCCTTTCTTTTGTCATGCCGTTTTGCAACAGTCTGCGCAAACTGGCATAGGCGCCCGATGTAAAAGGGCATAACATTACCCATATACCCGTCATAGGGGCATATTTCACGAGGGAAAGGAGTTTCGCATGGCCGATTTCGACGCACAGGTGCGCGAGTCTCAGGAACAGGTGGCGCAGGCGCAATCCAAGATCGCCGAGCTGACCGCCCGGATCGAATCCGCGCGCGCCAAGATGAAAACCGGCGACGATATCGCCATCGACATCGAAAACGCCACGCTGGACGATGTGCACGCCCATACCGAGGTGATGAACGCCAACATCGCCGAGCTGATCATGGGGCTGGATGATGTGACGGCGGCCTTTTCCAAGGATTTCGACGAGATGCGCTCGAAAACCGGGTGGGAAAGTTTTGTCGGCATCTTTTCGCGCGGTAAAGCGGAATCGATGCGGCAAGAGCGGATGCGCACGGCCAGCATCGACGACAAGCTGCAGGATCTGATCGCCAAGTCCGACGTGATCACCAAGTTGTTGCAGGGCCAGTTGGACGTTCTGAACCAGCAGAAGGAGCGGGTGGAAACCAACCTGACCGAAACCCTGGACGAGCGCGAATTCACCGTGCAGGAGCTGGAAACCACCCGCGCCGAAATTCAGGCGATGGACCCGAAGATCATCGAGCTGGAAAACAAAATCAGCGTCGAACAGGATGCCGCCGCGCGGACGCGGCTGGAAACCGAACTGGCCGATCTGAACAAGACCTATAACGCGCTGGTGCAGCAAGAACAGGTCAAGCTGGCCAAGTCGCAGACGCTGGAACGCTATATCGAAAAGGGCAAATCCTGGGTCGACAGTTTGCAGAACCAGGCGGCGACGCAGATGGTTCTGATCAACAAGCTGCAGACGGATACCAAGCAGCGCGTGGTGTTGTATGATGCGCTGACCAAGTCGCTGAAAACCGCGCAACAGCAGGACGTGGCGCACCGGATTAACGAGATTGGCGTCGAGACGGACAAAGAGGCGCAAAGCGCCATGGCCGCCATCGGCACCGCGACGAACCAGAAAATGGCCGACATGCTGGAGGCGCACGAGGGCCACATGGTGTTCGCCCGCGAGGTGCTGGAGGCCAAGGCCAAGGCCGATGAACGCTTTGCCCGCCGGTTCCAGAAGATCGTCGAAAAGCACGACAAGAACCTTTACGGGGGCTGAGCATGGCTGTGCCCAAGGCGCGCGCAAGGATGGCTTGCGGATGAGGCTGGTCTGGATGCTGTTCATCGGGCTGTGCATCACCGGCGCGGTGGTGCTGAGCCTGGGTGACCTGGTGGGTCTGGATGCCTGGGCGTGGTTCGATGGCTTTGGCCTGGATGCGCTGCCCAAAGGCGTGTGGCTGATCCTGTTCTGCGCGATCGGCGGGGCGGCTTACCTGATGGACAGGAAACGCGATGACTGAACCCGACCGACCCGCCGCCGCACCCGATCTGTCGCGCGATCACGCGGCGCTGACCGACACCTTCGCCAGCCGTCGCTATTTCCGCAAGTTCGGCGCGCTGACCCGGCATCTGACGCAGGTGGCCGCGGTGATGGAGGCCGAGGGCCGCCTGACCAAGCGCGAGGTCGAGATCCTGACCCGCTATGTCACCGCGATCAGCCACAGCTTTCGCGCGCTGTCGATGAAATACCTGCTGGCCGGGCGCGATACCGGGCATTTCTTTGGCTCGCTGCAATTCGATACGGTCGAGTCCGGTTTCCCGGTGTTCAACGAATTGCTGGTGATGGCCAACGATGCGCAGCAGGCCGCGCGGCACCTGGCGGGGATGCCGGATTCGGACAGTCTGAAACAGCAGATGGTGCGCAAGATCGTGGGCGATCAGGAGCTGCCGACCAAGCTGCAATTCGCGCTGTCGCAGCGGCTGTATTACGAGGAACTGGCGCGCGGCGATCTGTTTTGGGCGCGCAACGATCCGCAGGCGCAATGGCTGGGCGAGCGCGACGGCCGGCGGACCTACCTGCTGCATTGGGCGGTCTATGACAGCCAGATCAACCTGCCCACGATCTATCTGATGGAGGTCGAGGATTCGGGCCGCGTGGCCCTGCCAAAGGACGAGCGCCGCTGGCCCGAGGCGCAGGCGCATCTGATGGGGCAGGCGATGGGCGCGCTGAAGCTGGTGACCATCGCCACCGCGTTCGACCGGTATTTCAACGACCTGCACCCCAAGCGGCTGAAGCGGTTTCACCTGGGCCCGATGTATTCGCACAGCTACACCCGCCAGACCGGCCCGCTGCGCGAGGTTCTGGCCGAGGCGCGCAGCCCCGAGGGGCAGGATTGGGCGCTGGCCTGGACCACCGAAGAGTTGGAAAGCGAGCGGGTCGAGGAAGAAAAGGTTGGCTGGTTCACCACCGCCGAGCGCGAGGTTTTCGCGCTGGATCCGTTTTCGGGCCGCGGGGTGGATACCGGCGCCACGCGCACCGAACGCGCGATCATCCTGCCCGAACGCCCCTACCAGGTGCTGGCCGAGAAAAACCCGGCGGGCTTTGCCAGCGTGCGGAAATTCGTGGTGGGCCAGGCGGGCCGGGTGTTGAGTTATTGAGCGCGGTGGGTGGGCAGTTTGCCGACCAAGCGAGGGAGAGGAGGAAGAAGTGTGAAGCTTCGACACAAGGTTAAACTATTCTTCGCAGCGATATTTGGCTTTTTCGGATGGCTTGTTGGCGCTGCGACCGGAGTTGCCGCGTTGGGAACAGCGGTGAATGGAGCCGTGGTATTTGCACCTTTGGCAGCGGTATTGGGTTGGATGTTTGCTCCAGCGATTATGGACCGCTTGGCGAAACGTTATTCAGGTAAGTGAGTATAGAAAATGAGCCTGACAAGTGACCAGATGGAGCTGCGCGAGGACGAGATTCGCGCCCATTACGACGCCGCCGCCGCGATGCTGGAGGGGCTGGATCACACGCCGCGCATCGCCCGCCCGCGCGACGTGGCGGCCGCGCCCGAACGCTCGCCCGGGATCACGCGCACGCGGCGGTTCCGCTCGACCACGCCGGGGCTGGTCACCCGGTCCACCGCGCGGCCCGAGGGCGTGCAGCTGATCGCGCGGATCGAAGGGGCGGATGGGGACGATCCGCTGATCTCGCCCCTGCAAGCCACGGTCGTGCACGCCCTGCGCCGGGCGCTGGCGATTGCGCTGGCGGTGGGCGAAAGCTTTGCCGGGATCACCGGGTTGGACGCGCTCAAACGCGCCAACCTGGAAGGGTCTTTGCCCGCCGATCGCAAGGCCGAGTTTGGTGAGTTGCTGGAGGCCGAGGCGCTGGTCACTTTGCACGTCTTTGCCAATGCCACCGCGTTTCTGATTGCGCCGCATCAATCCGAAGTCACGGTCGAGGTGGGTAGCCCCGAAGAGGTGCTGACCGACAATGCCCAACTGGCCCTGCATGGCGCGGTGTGGGAGCTGGACCAGGACATTGCCGCCCTTGGCACCGACGAGCCGCGCATGGTTGCCACCATCGCCGCCTTCGCCGAGCAGCTGATGGAAAAGGTCACCCTGCGCGCGCAGACCGCCCCGCGCACCGGCCCCTTCACCGGCGCCAGCTGGCGGGTTGAGGCGGATGACCTGTCGATCAACGGCTTTACCCCCGCCCGCAAGGCGCGCGGCACCACCCTGACCATGCAGTTCAAGAAACCGCACGAGGTGGTCGGCAACCACATCGCTAAATACCAGGCGCTGCGGCTGGCCAAGATGCTGATGGCCTATGATTTCGACCGCCGCCTGAACCCCTTTGCCGAGCTTGGCGGGTTCATCTTTACCTTCATGGGCGATGGCGCGCCGGGCACGGGGAAAACCACGCTGATCCAGATGATGGCGGGCCTGCTGAACGACTATTGCCAGAACGCGGGCTACCCGTTCCGATACCAGAATTTCGGCATCGACAATATCGACAGCTACCAGGGCAAGTCGGGCCAGAACGCGCAGGCATTCATCAACAACGTGCTTGAT